>SCUP01000100.1 GCA_004297665.1 Nitrosarchaeum sp.
ATGTATTAGATGAGAAAGGACAAGCACTTGCAAGTCTTGGAAGTCACAAAGAGGCACTTGAATACTTTGACAAGGCACTTGCAATAGACCCAGACAACACTATCGTACTATTTGATAAAGGATTTTCACTTGCAGAGATTGGCAGACATGATGAAGCAATATCGTATTATGATCTGGTACTTGAGCAAGACCCCAAAGATGCTATTACATTAAACAACAAAGGATACTCACTTTATCGTCTTGGAGAGTATGATGAGGCTTTGGTATACTTGAATGATGCTCTAGACATTGATCCTGATTTCACTTTAGCACAAGAAAACAAAGAACTTGTGCTAGAAGAAATTTCTGGAGAGACGCCAGAAACCCAATCTGGTGGGTGTCTCATAGCCACTGCAACTTATGGCTCAGAACTTGCACCACAAGTACAACAACTACGAGAACTACGAGATAATTCCCTGTTACAAACAGAATCAGGATCCAGTTTTATGAATTCATTTAATTCATTTTATTATTCATTCAGTCCAACAATTGCAGACTGGGAAAGAGAAAATCCAGCATTCAAAGAAGCAGTAAAGATAACCCTAACTCCGATGATTTCTACGCTATCAATTCTAAATTACGTGGATATGGATTCCGAAGAATCGGTATTAGGATATGGAATATCTTTGATTATGCTCAATGTTGGAATGTATTTTGTAGTACCTGCAATTGTAATTCATACCGTTAGAAAGAAATTCTAAACTTTCCCTTTTTATTGTGGCTCAATTGTTGCAGGAGGTTTACTTGAAATTGCATATGTTACCCATGTTACATTTTCTACTTCATTTGTAATTCTGTTGCTAATTTTCTCTAATAATGCATGTGGTAGTCTGGTCCAGTCTGCTGTCATTGCATCAATAGAATCTACTACTCTAATCATTACAATATTTCCATATTTTCTTTCATCTCCTACCACTCCTACTGCTTTATCATCACCTACTGCTGCATATGCTTGCCACACTTTACTATACAGATCAGCTGCAATCAGTTCATCTTCTACAATCTTACTTGCTACTTTTGCTATCTGAAGTTTTGCTGGAGTGATTTCACCAATAATTCTTACAGCTAGTCCAGGTCCTGGAAATGGATGTCGCATGAAAAGTTTTTCAGGAACTCCTAAAATTTTAGCTATTTTTCTTACTTCATCTTTGTATAGATCACGTAGTGGTTCTAATATTTTCAAATCAAGCCAATCTGGTAGTCCACCTACGTTATGATGTGATTTTATTACTGCAGCTGGACCTTTTGAAACTCCGCTCTCTATTACATCTGGGTATAACGTACCCTGTGCAAGCCATTTGAAAGGTCCATTTTTTTTTGCAAATTCAGTAAAAACGTGAATAAATTCCTCACCTACGATCATTCTTTTTCGCTCTGGATCTTCTACACCTTTTAATTTAGACAAAAAAACTTGGGCAGCATCAACCATTGTAAAATTTACATTAAAATTATTTTCAAACATCTCTTCAATTTCTTTTTCTTCATTTAATCGTAAAAGACCATTATTTACAAAAACACATTTTTGTCTATCACCAATTGCTTTGTGAATTAGTAAAGCTGCTACTGTAGAATCTATTCCTCCACTTACACCACACAAGACATTTCCTTCAATTTTTGAAATTTTTTCTACTGCAGCATCAATAAATCCCTCCATAGTCCAATCTTGTTTAGCACCACAAACTTTTAAAACAAAATTCTTGAGAATTTCTGTTCCTTGTTCTGTATGAACAACCTCTGGATGAAACTGAATTCCATAAATTGATTTTTCTTTTGATGCAATTGCCGCAGCCTTTGCACTTTCAGTATGTCCTATAACTCTGAATCCCGGTGGAATTTGTTCTGCTTCATCACCATGACTCATCCATGCCCTAACTGATTTACCAACTCCACTTAGAAGATCCTCATCACTATCAATTGTTAGTAACGATGAGCCATATTCTTTGTTGGCTCTTTTTACTTTACCCCCAAATTTATTTACAATTAATTGGTGTCCATAACAAATTCCAAGAAGTGGTAAATTCATATCAAAAATTTTATTTTCTGGAACAGGTGCATCTGAATTATACACACTTGATGGACCTCCAGAAAAAATTATTCCTTTAGGATTATGTTTTTGTAACTCCTCAAAACTAATATCAAAAGGGACAAGCTCTGCATATACCGAAAATTCTCTAATTCTTCTACAAATCAAATGACTATACTGCGACCCAAAATCTAAAACTACTATCTTATCCATAAAATCACTTTTTGATGTTTTCAAGCATACGTGTAAGTGACCATCCTGCTGTGTTAATTATTTCATTTACTCTCTCTTTTTGCCTGTAATTTTTGATAATTATTTCTCTAATGTCTGAACCATTTTTGTTAATTATGTAGTCAATTACTGATTCTTTTTGGATCTTACCATTTTCTGCTTCTGCAGAGTCTTTTCGCTTCATTTCCCCAATAATTCTATCAATAAAAAATGATTTGAAGGGTGGTGTGTCTGCGTTTATCTCCATATTTTCTTCTAAAACTATTGAAACCTGATCAGGTGTGATGTAAGCATTTGCAATAATTTTACCATCACTTCCACTTGTTATTGGAATTGAGCTTTCTTCTGATTTATCCGTAGATGCAGCTGAAATTTTTATAGATGGTTCTGAATTTTTTACTGTGCTAAGTGCAGAAGCTTTTGTAAAACTAGATTCTTTTAATACTAAATCTAAAATTGTTAGATTTTTTTCTAATAATTCTATAGCATTTTGATGCTTGTCGATTTGTTTGACCAAACTATCCCTCATAGCAACAATGTCTCGTATTTGTTCTTCTGAGAATTTCATAATTTCTTTCATATGTATATGGGTATTAAATGCATTCTAGATAATAATATCAAGCTCATTATAAGATATATTTTCAAATCCTCTAATTGTTCCTGATGTTGTAAATAACTGCGATCTTGTTTTTCCTGATAACCATTCTAAAAGTGATTTGCCTTTTCTTAATTTCTTTAATTTGGTTTTTCTCTCTGCTACTTTTGTTTGAGAATACTTTCCTATTTTTTCCCCAAAATCCATTCCAAACAAAATAATCTTCTTTGCATCAAAATGACTTGCAAGAAAAACTGCCCTGTCTCCATCAGTGAAACCTCCAAAATTATGTATATTTTTAAATGGTTTTGACTGTGTGGTGCCAATACAATTTTTAAAATTCTCTACAAGATATAATTTAGCAATATTATCTCCATGTGCATGAATAACAAAAATTGAATTTGTCTTTCCAACTTTTATCAATGATTCTCTGTTTCCATCTAAGTCAGTAACAACAATGTCTGGTTTAATTCCATTTTCAACTAATGGCTTTACTGCACTGTCTGCCACAATTTTTACTGCTTTTTTAAAATTTTTCAATACTGGTATGGCTAAAGACAATGATGGACCTGCACCTATAACAAAAACCGTTTTTCCTTTTATCTGCTCACTGATCTTTTTAACAGGAATGGTTTTTCTTAAAATCGAATCTAAAATAATTGCTGATGCTGTATCTTGTTTTTCACTATATTTGAATTCATGTAGAATCTCTGAATATCTTTTGTTCCAACCTAAAATCATCATATGACTCAAATTGGTATGGTTTATGATAAATCATGTGACTAAACTTGGAAATATAGGTGTGGGAGAGAAAAATCCAGTCCGAATAATGGGCATTTTAAACACTAGTCCAGAGTCATTTTACAAAAAATCAATTAAAACCACAAAACAACAGATCATAAACACAATAAAACAAATGGAAATTGATGGAGCAGATTTTATTGACATTGGAGGAATGTCCACTGCACCATATCTATCTACATCAGTATCTGAAAAAATAGAATCCCAAAGAATTCTAAATGCAATTAAAATTATTCAAAATGTATCTAATCTTCCAATATCTATTGATACATGTAGGGCAAGTGTTGCAAAATCTGCTTTAGAACATGGAATTGAAATAATCAATGATATTTCTGGATTAAAATATGATGATAAAATGATTGATGTAATTAGAGAATATGGGCCGTCACTTATTTTATGTGCATTTGATTCTAAAATAGTATCTGGCAATATACAATCCACTAAAAATCTCCTAAAAGACAGTCTAAAAATTGCAAAAACTGCTGGAATTCCATCAAGTAAAATTGTTTTGGATCCTGCTATTGGCTTTTTTAGAAAGTCTGGAAAGGGATCTTTTTTTACAAAAATTAAATCTGATTGGCTAAAAAGAGATCTATCTATTATTCAAAATCTAAAATCAATTAAGCAACAATATCCAATTTTGATCTCTGTTTCAAATAAATCCTTTATTGGAAAACTTTTAGGAAAGGAAAATGTATCCGATCGATTATTTGGTTCTCTTGCCGCAGAGGTTGTATCTGTTCTTAACGGTGCCGATATTATTCGTACTCATAATGTAGCAGAAACAAAAGATGCTGTTACGATTGCAGCAAAGCTGTCTGGAAGACACAAAGGCTTATAATCCATATTTGACCATCTTTACAAGGTTTCATTGGAATTCAGAGAAGGATTAACTTTTGATGATGTTCTTCTTGTACCCAAATATTCTGATATCACTAGCAGATCTCAAACCAATCTAAGCACAAAATTATCACGTAATATCTCAATTAACATCCCATTTGTTAGTGCAAATATGGATACTGTAACTGAATCTTCAATGGCAGTAGCCATGGCCCGTGCTGGAGGAATAGGAATTATTCACAGATTTTTGACCATTAAAGAACAAGCAAACGAAGTTCTCAAAGTAAAACGATCTGGCAGTGTAATGATTGAAAATCCATATGTTATTCATCTTGATAAAACTGTTCAAGATGCAATAAATTATGCTGAAGAAAAAGAAATTTCTGGTCTTTTAGTTACTGATTCTAATTCTAAATTGGTTGGAATAGTTACTGATAGAGATTTGTTATTTGAAACTGATACTCATCTTATCAAAGATGTTATGACAAAAGATGTTGTAACTGCAAAACCTGGTGTGAGCTTGGATGAAGCCAAGAAAATTTTGCATAAACACAGAATTGAAAAACTACCAATAGTTGATGAATCTGGTTTTATTAAAGGTCTGATTACAAGCAAAGACATTACAAATATTGAGGACTATCCTTCTGCATCAAAAGATAAGAAAGGAAGACCTCTTGTTGGAGCTGCTGTAGGTGTAAAGGGAGATTTTATGGAAAGAACAGAGTCCTTGTTAGAAGCAGGTGTAGATGTACTAGTTGTTGATAT
>SCUP01000011.1 GCA_004297665.1 Nitrosarchaeum sp.
GATGAATATGGCATAGCTGCATCAACTGGTTCTGCATGTTCAGTGCATACACAAAAAGCATCTCATGTTTTACAGGCTATGGGGTTCTCACATGAACAGATTACTGGTTCGTTAAGATTAACACTTGGATTGTTTAACAATCAACAACAAATAGATGAAACAGTAAACATCATAAAAAAAGTAACAGCAGAACTTCGTTCGGTTTCACCATTTAGAGAAAAATATTCTTTTAACTAAATTCTAAATATGAATCTGAAATCTATTTTTTGTAACAAAGATTGTTGTTATAATTCCTATTGTCAAAACCATCATTGCAATTGTGCCAAATTCTGGAATTATGGTTGTACCTATTATTTCAATATCTGAATCACCTTGTTCAAAATTAATCGTAATTACTCTTGAGTTTGAATCTGTTATGGTTTCTTGGTATGGTGCTTCAATTCCATCTATTATTATTATGAATATGTCATCTGTTTCATCTTGTTTTTTTGCATCTAATGCGTATCTTGGAATCTCTAATGAAATAGATCCATCATCAGTAGATTCAATTATTACTATTAATGCAAAAATCTCTTCGTCTACTAACATATCTTTTACAGTTCCACCTTCTATGGAATATTCTACATCAAATGTACCGTGATTACCCGCATCTACTTCAAATGTTTTTGTTTCAGATGTCTCTGTTTTTGGTGAAAAAGTAAATTGAGTTTCTGCAATGTTTCCTTCTCCAAATGATACTCTTATTGTGTATTCACCTGCTTTAGACCATAGAGGACCTTCTGCTCTCACTGTATGTGAATAATTTCCATCTTCTGCTACTGTAATCTGTGCAATATCTACTAAATTACCTTGGCTGAAAAGTTGCATTGTCACAGGAGTACCTGTTATGATGGTACTTACTTTACCTGAAATTACTATGGTTTCTCCCTCTCTATAGGAATTAGCATCTGTTTCTACAGAAATTAACGATTCTGCAAAAGCTGGTAAAGTAAAAACAATTAATAAAATTAAAACTCCAGAAATAATTCTAATTTTCATAAATTCATGACTACGTGATTCTATATTTCCTTTACTATCTTAAAATGAAAAAATGGAAAAAGTTGTGAGTTTAGTATCTTGGCATAATGCTTAGTCTTGATTTTGCAGATACTGCAATTATTGATATAATTGCTACTGCTAGAATCATAACTGCGATTGTACCAAATTCTGGGACTACGAAAGTACCTACTACTTCAATTTTTTCAGCACCTGCTGGGAACATTATTGTGACTTCATTGCCACTAATTTCCACATCATTCCATTCTTGTCCATCTACAAGTACCATAAAGATACCGCTAAGAATTGATTCGTCTGGGGTTAATGTGAGTGTTCCATCTTCATCTGCACTAATTCTAACGATAATTGAATTATCATTATTATTGATGCTTGCACCAGTTACCATCCCACCTGAAATACTGTATGGTACACAATAATCGCCCTTTAGATATATCTCTGAAGAACTACAATTGTCTGAGCTAGCTGAAGCTTCACCAGTTAATTCAACAAATACTTTGTTACTTTTTTGAGAAGTTCCATAGTTGACTTTAATGGTGTATGTACCATCATGTTTCCATAATCCACCTTCTGTGTTGAGAGTCGTTTCAAAACTACCGTCATTGCCAACATCTATCTGAGCAATTGTAACGACAGAATTTAATGGACTCACAACAGTAAGTGTTATTGGAAATCCAGAAACATTTGCTACTTTGCCGTGTACAATAATTTTGTCATTGTGATCATAGGTTGTTCTATCTGTCCAAACAGATACTGGCATATCCATAAGCAACATTTGATTTGCTGCCTTTCTTCCACTATCTGCTTCTTCACAACCCACACATGCTTGAGCATATGCTGATGACATGGTTAAAGTACCGACTGCAGTCAAAACGGCTAATAGCACGAACGACGTACGGTTGTTCATCTTATTTGCGA
>SCUP01000101.1 GCA_004297665.1 Nitrosarchaeum sp.
ATGATTGGCTAGAATCAATGGAATGGATAAAAAATAATACTCCTAAAGATGCTGTAATTGCATCCTGGTGGGATTATGGATATTGGATATCTACCTTGGGAGAAAGAGCAACAATAGCTGATAATTCAACATTAAACACTAGTATTATAGAAAAACTTGCTAAAATGTTTTTCAGCTCTCCAGAAGAAGGTTGGCGAATGTTGACAGATATGCAAGCTGATTATATTGTAGTTTTTATTTCAGGTCAGAGATTAGCAGTTGATAACGAAGATCAGGCTCTTTACATATTACAAGGTGGTGGTGACGAATCAAAGAAACAATGGTTTATACGAATTGCAGAAAAGCCTATGGAACAATATTTACAATCTGATGGTGCTAGTGGTACTGATATTTTTTGGAATGATACCTTACTTGGTAAAATGTTCCCATTTACTCCTCTAGCATATGTCAATTTACAAACTAATCAACAATCTGCAGTATATCAACCAGGATTTACTCCAATATATGTAAAAGACATCAAATATGGATCTGATAGTAATGGTCCATTAAGACTAGTACATGCATCTCCAAGCTTCAATGCAGACAAGGGCCAGCCAATGATACTCGTATTAATTTATGAAGTAAACAAAGACTTTGTTCCAACCACGTAATTTAATTTTTTAATTATATCTTTCAGCCAATCTATATCTCATGTATTTATCATCGGGTGAAAATTTAGCCGGATGCGCAGAAATTGTTTCTTCATTACATAATGGACACTTTTCCTTAAGTGAATAATGATTGCACTTTGAGCATTTTCTTAATTGAAATCTCATATTAGTTCTCTCTAGTTTTTTTAGATTCTTCTCTGGTAAATTTGAATGAACCTTTCTTTTTTTCTATGTTTTCTTGAATTTCAGCTATTATTGGTTTTAGTGTTTTTTCAGCAGATTTGAAATCTTCTGCAGTAATAGATAATCTATATTTTGGTGCACCTAAATAAGTAATGTCTATTGTAGGATCTTTTTTTGTTGCATCCAAAAGCGCTTTTTTAATAATTTCAACTCCATCTGATTTGTTATTTGTAATTTCCATAATTCCTCTAATTTCAACTGAAGGAAGTTTGATTTTAGAACATATTTCTTCAATAACCGATGCCGTTTTTTTAGGAATTTTTAACTCTTTTATTGATTCTATTCCATTTCTTCCAATTTCAATAAAAGCATCATAAACAGAATCAAATTTTGAATAAATACTATCTTCTAATTTTTCAATATCTTCATCTGAAAGTTTTCCCTTTTCTTTAACATTTTCTAATAATGTTTTCCCTTTTTCAAATTTCTTGACCTCTTTTAACTTCTGCTTTTTTTGATCTTTAGATACTTGTTTTAATGAAAGATCTATGTCTCCTCTATCTGAATTTACTTTTTTTACTAGTAATACTTTTTTCTCTCCATCTTTTACAAATTTACTAACTGATCTAATCCAACCTGGTGCAATTTCTGAAATATGTAAAAATCCCTGAATTCCATTATATTCATCTAAGGTAACATAGGCCCCATGATCCATTACTTTAGTTATTGTAGCAAGAACAATTTCTCCTTGTTCTGGCATCTCTTGAATTTCAGTAGACATTTCTTCTAAATTTTTCTTTTGTATAATTTAATGTTGCTAGTTAGAAATCAAT
>SCUP01000367.1 GCA_004297665.1 Nitrosarchaeum sp.
TATTATTCCAGAACAGGTATTGGGAGAAAAAAGACCTGGTAAAAAAATTGGAATTTCAGGGGATACAATGCCAACCAAAGAATTAGAAAAGTTTTTTGAAGGTTGTGATTATCTTGTGTTTGATTCAACATTTTTAGATGAGACCAAGGCGAAAGCAGAAGAAACATACCATTCAACAGCAAAACAAGCAGCTATATTGAGTAAAAATGCAAAAGTAAAAAATTTAATTCTAACACATTTTTCAGCTAGATATAAAGATGAAATTAGACATTTAGAAGAAGCAAAACAAATTCATGATTCAGTTATCACGGCAAGAGATTTTCTAGAAATTGAGATAAAATAGACAAAAAAATCTCTAATTACGATTGAATTTTGCCATCTAATTTCTAAGAATTAACCAATCTATGATTCTATCAATATTAGAAGAAGTTAAGATCACTTTTATTGGTCCTAACGGTGATTCTTCTGCTTCCTCACAGAGAGCAATAGTTCCAACAAATGCGGCTTGTTTGTTAAGATAAAACCAAGTAGAATCATTTTCTAAATTTTTTTCAAGTTGTCGTTGATAGATTTTTTGCGATTGATTAGAATGAATAACGTCGTAGATTTTTTCTAACAAATGTAAATCTTTAGAATTTGATATTATAGAAAAATTATCAATTTTAATTTTGGCGTCTGGAAATATATTTAAAATTGCTGTTTCAATTTTTTTTGGATCTTCAGACGAATTAATTGAAGAAAGTATATCTATCTTACAACTAATGTTAGGAAATCTCATTCGTCCATCCTTGAATTATTTTGAATGTATATTCAATCAATTCATCTTTTGTTAAGTTATTGTTAGAAATTGTTTCATCAGATAAAGCAATTGAATTACTAATACCAACACCTATTTCTCGATTATCTCTTTCTTCAAAATTTTCTTTTGTTTGTGGATCATCTGATCTTCCTCTTTGTTTTAAAAATCCAAATCTTGTACTAGTGGATGCATGTATAGCAAGAAGTTTAACTGTTCCATAGTTACGTAAAACTTCTATTTCAGCATTAGATCTTATTCCATCAATTATTATTACAT
>SCUP01000102.1 GCA_004297665.1 Nitrosarchaeum sp.
TAACTGTGGATTATGCTCAAATCACTTATCCCACAGTGGACTAGCAAACATGATTGTAACTAACAGATGTGATTTGACATGTTGGTATTGCTTCTTTTATGTAAAGAAAGGCCTTGAAGGCGCTTACATGTACGAGCCAGACCATACCCAAGTAAGAGGAATGATGAAAACTCTAAAGGCTGAAAGACCAATTCCAGGTAACTCTATACAAATTACTGGTGGTGAGCCAATGCTTAGAGAAGATATTGCTGATGTTATTAAAATAATGAAAGAAGAAGGTGTTGACCATGTCCAGATGAATACCAATGGTATCAGACATGCAATGGATCCAGAAGCTGCAAGAGAAGTAAGACTGGCTGGATGTAACAACTTGTATCTTTCCTTTGATGGTGTAACTGCAAGAACAAATCCAAAGAATCACTGGGAAATTCCATATGCACTTGACAGCTGCAGAAAAACCGGAACAACTGTAGTATTTGTCCCAACTGTAATCAAATCAATTAACGACCACGAACTAGGTGGAATTATTCGATATGCCCAAAAGAATATGGATGTAGTTCACGCTGTTAACTTTCAACCAGTATCACTGACTGGAAGAATGGGTAAAGGAGAACGTGAAAAATACAGAATTACAGTTCCAGATTGTATTCAAAGAATTGAAGAGCAGACAAACGGTGAGGTAACTGTTGATGACTGGTTCCCAGTACCAAGTTGCATGCCATTAACTAATGTAATTGAAGCATTCTCCAGCAAACCAAAATATGAATTATCAATTCACTTTGCTTGTGGTGCAGGAACATACATCTTTGAAGATGCAGAGACAAAGAAATTTGTTCCATTAACTAAATTCTGCGACATTCAAGGAATGCTCGAACTATTTGAGGACAAAGCAGAAGAAATTCGTTCTGGTAAAAACAAATACTTTACAATGCTAGAAGTTGTCAGAAAACTAAAGGGCTTTGTTGATACAAAGAAACAACCAGCCGGATTAGACTTGGCAAAGATGTTTGGTAATATACTCATGAAGAGATCATTTGAATCAATTGGTTCTTGGCATGTCAAAGGATTATTCCTTGGTATGATGCACTTCCAAGACAAATACAATGAAGATTTAGAAAGATTACAAAGATGTGATATTCACTATTTGACTCCAGATCTTAGAATTGTTCCATTTTGTGCATTTAATGTAATTCCAGAATGGTACAGAGATAGAATTCAAAAGAAATATTCCATCACTGTAGAGGAATGGGAACAAAGAGAAGGAGTCAAACTAGAAGATGGTCTTTATCGTGGTCTGATGAGACGTGGAGCAGGAGATGAACTTGCTGCTGGTTGTGCAAAGAGTCAGATGTTCCATGATGCTGCTCAGGCAACAATGTAAAAATCTTAGACCTTAAATTATCTACAACTAATTTTATTTTATGAAAATACTCTTTATCTCTCCACGATATGAGGGAGGAATTGGAGGTCATGCGTTTAGAGTGGCAGAAAAACTACGTGAGGTTGGATTTGATGTTAAGTTAATACATGTTCCACATGTACCGATAAAAAATTTGAAAAATCCAAGCTTTGTAATTTTTGGTATAATAAAAGCAATATTTGATAGAGAAAAATATGATGTTGTACATGCGTGGAATGTTCCATCTGCATTTGTGATGAAGTTTGTCAAAGCAAAAAAGAAAGTTCTCTCAGTTCATGGGATTTATTCAGAACAAGTTGATGTGTTGCATTCTTCTGCCACAAGCAGTATGGTTAGCATCGCTGAATCTAAAGTTTTAAGATTTGCAGATGTTCTTACAACTGATTCAAAATCAGTACAAAAAATATACAAAGAAAAACTAAATCTTGATTTTGTGTATCTTCCGGCGCCACTAGATATTAAAAAATTTAATGAAATCCCAGATGTAAAAAAAATTGAGAACCAAATTGCATATGTTGGACGAGACAGCTTTGAGAAGGGAACTGATATCTTACAAAATATAGAGCCACAAATTAAAGGCAAAATCGTTTACTGTACAAACATGTCTTGGATTGATGCTATGAAAAATCTCAAAGCCTCTTCTGTACTTGTAGTACCTTCAAGAATGGAAAGCTTACCACAATCAATCAAGGAATCTTTCTTTTTAAAAATTCCAGTTGTAGCTACAAGCGTTGGAGACATTCCAGAAGTGGTTAAAAACAATGAAACCGGAATACTTGTTTCCCCCAACGATCCACAATCACTACTTGAAGCAATAAACTCATTATTGGAAAACAAAGACAAAGCATCAAAAATGGCAGAGCATGCTTATGACTTTATACTTGAAAATTTTACTTGGGAGAAATTAATTTCTAAATATGTTGATTTTTATAAAAATCTAGTTTAGATAAAAAATTTTGCTAGCCCATTTTTTAATTCCATCGAATATTTCCATTTTAGTATAGATTCAGTTAGACTCATATCTGCCTGACTAGACTGTACATCACCATTCAATGCTTTTTCATACTGTGGTTCAAGTTTTAAACCTGATATCTCGATCATTATTTTTGCAAGTTGCTGAATTGAAGTTGTTATACCTGTACCAATATTAAAAAATCCGTTCTTGATATTACTTTGCATGGCAACTATATTTGCAAGTGCAACATCTTCAACAAAAATAAAATCTCTAATCTGTGTACCTGTACCAAAAATTATTGGGGACTTTTTCTCTTTTAATCTATTGAGGAATTTTGTAATTACACCAGCATATGAGCCAGTTTGCCCCTCTCCGTAGACATTAAAGTATCTAAGACCTATAATGGATACATTATCTTTGGAATATTTTTCTGCAAGAAACTCGTCATCTAATTTTGTTTTTCCATATGGGTTGATTGGATTGCGTTCACTATTCTCAGTTATTGGGATTTTTTTTGGATTTCCATAAACACTTGAGCTACTTGCGTAAACAACTTTCAAGTCAAACTCTTTTGCAATTTTAAATATATTCTCAGTTCCTTTTACATTGACATCGTTGTATTCTTGTTGTTTTGTAAATGATTCCTGAACATCAGTAAGTGCAGCTTCATGAAATATGCCCTCTGAATTTTTTAAAATATTTCTGAGCTGGTCAAAATCTTGAATGTCTACTTTATGAAACTCAACATCAAGTGATGAAATGCTCTCAATCTTTCCTCGATACAAATTATCAATTACAATTGGAGTGTGATTTTGCTTGAGGAGTTGTCTTACTATGTTATTTCCAATAAATCCGGCTCCACCGGTTACAATAAATTTCATATTTGTGATGAATTTGACATCTCTTTAAGTTTTGAGTAGAACTAAAACTAAATAAAGAATCAAAATTGAAGACAAATCAAGTTGGTAGTTAATTATGAATAAAATTATAGAAATGGACCTATCAGAAATCTCAAATCTAATCCAGTCTGGAAAACTGAAAGTATGTGTAATTGGGATTGGAAGAATTGGATTGCCTACCGCACTATCATTTGCAAATTCTGGTCTGCATACAGTTGGCGTTGACATAAACCCAACACTTGTATCAAATATCAACTCTGGAATATTTCCTCTCAAGGATGAACCTGGATATGATACAATATTTGAAAATGTGTTAAAAGAGAAAAAATTTTCTGCTACTACAAAGATTGATGACATTGTTCCATCATCCGATATAATTTTATTGTCTTTGCCTACTCCTATGGATCAAAATAACATTCCAATATATTCAGCAATAAAATCCGTAGGTAAACAGTTGCATGATCTTCTTACTTTTGGTTCTATAGTTATAGTTGAAAGTACTGTTGAACCCGGATTTGTAGAAGATGAATTAATTTCAATAATACAAGGAAGTGATGGAAGATTAGAAGCTGGGAAAAATTTTGGAATAGGAGTGTGTCCTGAAACTGCAAATCCCGGACAAATTCTAAATGATTTTGAAAGACTTCCACGACTAGTAGGTGCAACTGATGACAAAACTGCTAAAATTATAACTAAAATATACAAACATGTTTTTACTGTAGATCTAATCCCAATGCCTAATTGTAAAACAGCAAATGCAGTAAAGCTTACGACAAATGTTTTTCGTGACATAAACATTGCTTTTGTAAATGAACTTGCAATTTTATTTGAAAAAATCGGCATTGATGTAATGACAGTATTGGAAGCTGCAAAAACAAAATATAATTTTCAAGTTCATTACCCCGGAGCTGGTGTAGGAGGTCCATGCTTGCCTGTAAATTCATACCAAATGTTAAATTTAGCTAAAAAAATAGATTCAAATCTTCTAAGTATTGTAAAGGCTGGAAGAATAGTCAATGAATCCATGCCTCAACATGTGATTAATCTCTTAAATGAAGGATTCTCTGAATCAGGAAAAAATATTGTAAATTCTGAGATTTTGATACTTGGGGTGTCATACAAACCAGATGTAAAAGATATTCAACTAACTCCTGCTGAACCCATCATTGAAAAACTCAAAATGCTAAAATGCAAAGTCAAGATTTATGATCCTTATTTTAAATCCACAGATATTTTTGGAATAAAAACTGAAAATAATTTAGTTGATGCTTTGAGCAATACCGATGCTGTAATAATTGTCACTGCTCATAAAGAATTTCATGATATAGACCCTGCTTTTTTGAAAACTAGAATGAAAACCCCAATTTTAGTTGATTCCAGAGGAATAGTAAATCAGCATACAGCAAAAATAGCTGGTTTGATTTTTAGAGGATTGGGACGTGGAAAAATCTAATTCTAAATTAGATTCTAATTCAATTAAAAATATTCTTACACTTAGATACAACCCAACAAAAAATTCGCTAATTCCAAAAAAAACTTGGAGAGATTTTGTTGAAAAACCATATTATACATCTACACAAATAATAGAAAATTTGATCTCTTCTAATATATCTGGAACAATAAAAAATTCTCCCCAAACAAAAACATCAATAGCTCTTAGTAGTGGAGTTGATTCAACACTTGTTTTGGCACTACTAAAAAAAACATGTCCTGATGTAAAAATTAATGCAATCTCCATTAAATTTGAAGATAGTATTGATGAATCAAAATATGCAGCTAAAATTGCATCAAAGTTTGATATAGATCATAATATTGTATATGTTGAAAATTATCTCAAAGAGTTACCTCGTGCAATTAGCATTATTAAACAGCCATTTTGGGATTTACATTGGTATCATGTTGTCAAAAAAGCAAAAACTCTAGGAAAATTTCTAGTGTCAGGCGATGGCGGTGACGAATTATTTGGCGGTTATACATTCAGATACAAAAAATTTCTCTCTCTAACTACACACAACTCATTACCAATTGATAAAGTCAAAGCCTATTTGCAATGCCATGAAAGAGATTGGGTAGAAGATCAAATAGACGTATTTGGCAAAAAACTAAATTTTAATTGGAATTATATCTATAAACAATTTTTACCATATTTTGATAATTCATTAAATCCATTATCACAGGTATTTCTGGCAGATTTTAATGGTAAACTGCTCTACAACTGGATTCCTTTGAACACAAGTTTTCATAACTACTTTAAAGTAAAACCTATTACTCCACTTTTATCAAAAGAAACAATTGATTATTCAACTCATTTACCAATTAGTCTAAAATATGATTCTAAAACTGATACTGGAAAACTACTCTTAAGGGAAATTCTTCACAAATACTCACTTGACAAATTATTGATTAAGAAAAAGCAGGGATTCTCTGTAGATACCATGAATTTATGGAAATCTCATGGATATGATCTCTGTGATTTCTATCTGTCTGATGCAAGAATTGTACAGTCCAAATGGATTGCCAAAGACTGGATTCAAAAACATTTTGACAAAAACAACATAAATATCAGATATGTAAACAAGTTTCTCGGATTATTAGCTTTAGAGATATGGTATAGGATATTCATCACAAAAGAAATGAAACCAATTGTTACTCTTTAAATTTTTAATTAATTCCATGTTCTTTTAAAATATCTAAAAACTCTTTTGCAATCTTATTCCAATTGAAATTCTCTTCTACAAATTTTCTTCCATTTTCTCCCATGTCTTTTCTTTTTTGTTCATCATTAATTAAAAGTGATAATTTCTCAATC
>SCUP01000368.1 GCA_004297665.1 Nitrosarchaeum sp.
CGTATTTTATGACGTTTCCTTTCAATTCAAGTCCCTCGGATCAGTTATTTTACCAGTAACTGCAGATGCCGCAGCTACAAGTGGGGAAGAAAGATATGTTTGTGAATCAACATGACCCATTCTTCCTGGAAAGTTTCTATTTGTAGTACTAATACAAATTTCATCTTTTGCCAAAACTCCCATATGTGCACCGCAGCATGCTCCGCATGTTGGTGGACCAACAGTGACACCTGCATCTAGAAATATTTTGAGCAGGCCGTTTTCCATTGCTCGTTTGTAAATAGAAATTGAAGCTGGTAAAATTTCGGTTCTAATCTTAACTTTTCTTCCTTTGAGAATTTTAGCGACTGCTTCCAAATCTTCGTATTTTGCACCGGTACAAGAACCAATGTATGATTTGTCTAATTCTACAGATGGTGCTTCTCTAACTATGGAAATATTTTCTGGAGAAAATGGTTTTGCTACAACTGGCTCCATTTCTGAACCTTCGTATTCGTATATCTTTTGATATTCAGCGTTATCGTCTCCATGAACTAGGGAAATATTTGTAGCTCCTCTACTTGTAAGATAGTCAACTACTTTTTGATCAGGTTCCACTATTCCATTTTTAGCACCAGCTTCTGTAGTCATGTTACATAAAGTCAATCTACTTTCAACGGACATTTCATTAATTCCACTTCCACCAAATTGCATTGTTTTGTATGCTCCACCCTCAGTGCTGATATCACCGATGATCTTTAGAATAAAGTCTTTAGCCATTACATGTTCTGGAAGTTTTCCATTTAGCTTAAAGTATAATGTTTCAGGAACCTTAAACCAAATTTTTCCATTCAATAAAACATAGGCCACATCGGTATGACCCAATCCACAAGCAAACGAACCCAATGCACCAGTGGTATTAGTATGAGAATCGCCTCCAACATATACTTCTCCAGGCAACACCAATGCTTCTTCGTGTGATAGGGTGTGACAAATTCCGTATTGCCCCATTCCATATTTGAAGTGTTTTTCAATACCATAATTTTTTGTAAAATTAGACAATTTCACAATATTTTCAGCCGAGACTTTATCTGCAGAAGGAACAAAATGATCTTCTGCAACCCAAACTTTTGTTGGATCCCATAATTTATCAACATTAATGCCTTGTTTCTTTAATTTATCAAATACTTTGATCACACCTGGACCAGATACATCATGAATCATTACTTTGTCCACATTTGCAAATATTACATCATCAGGAACAACTCGTTGTCTCCCTGAAGCGCGTGCAAGTATCTTTTCAGTTATATTCATA
>SCUP01000103.1 GCA_004297665.1 Nitrosarchaeum sp.
CCCAAAAAACTGCCCCAATTGCTGATAATGCATAATGAAGTCCTATCACAATACCTACATCTACTACATTACCGCCAAGAAAAAGAACATACAATGGTATGACAATGTGTAACCCTTCTGCTGTTATGCTGGCTGGTAAAACAAAAAACATCCACTTTCTACTTGTTTTCAATCCATTATCACAATCCTCTTTGGATAATATTTTGATATCTTATACGAAATCAATATTTTGATGTCTTACCTTTACTTCAAAAAGATATTATGACTTGAAGATTTGACATAATAACAAAAAGAATTGATTGGTTCTGTCCTTACCATATTGACAGATAAATTTTATACGTAAAAGTCTCGTTTCATACCTGAATTAGCCGAATATACTTCAATTACTCAATAATGACTACAATGTAGCATTTAACTACACGAAAGCATAAAATCAATAAAATCCAACTTTAGTTCAGAGATCTTTGGAATACCTTGACAGAAAATACGTGCAAAAAAATTCAATTGAAAAAAGAGAATATCAAGTAAATCTTGCAAATCAGGCAATACAGGAAAACTGTATTGTTGTATTGCCAACTGGTCTAGGAAAGACTGCTATTGCCTTACAAGTCATTGCAGAATATCTGTCAAAAGGAACCGGTGGAATTTTATTTTTAGCCCCAACTAGAGTTTTAGTAAATCAGCATTATGAATTCTTAAAACAAAATCTCACCATTGATGATATTTCTTTGATAACCGGAGAAGATACGATCCAGAAAAGAACAAAGCTTTGGAATAGTAGTGTAATATGTGCAACGCCTGAAATTACAAAAAATGATTTAGATAGACAAATTGTTTCCCCCAAACAATTTAGTTTGGTGATATATGATGAAGTTCATAGAACTGTAGGTGATTATGCATATTCAGGAATTGCAGAACGATTTGCAACTTGCAATTCAAGAATTCTTGGAATGACTGCAACCCTTCCGAGTGAAAAAGACAAAGCAACTGAACTTCTCACTAAACTACGAATTTCAAGTGTAGCTGAAAGAACAGAAGACAGTCCTGATGTAAAACCATACACACAAGAGA
Organism: Nitrosarchaeum sp.; assembly: GCA_004297665.1. Taxonomy (GTDB): domain Archaea; phylum Thermoproteota; class Nitrososphaeria; order Nitrososphaerales; family Nitrosopumilaceae; genus Nitrosarchaeum. Next base: position 1,072 of record SCUP01000103.1, read on the forward strand.
CAAACACTGAATGGGTCAGTGTAGAACTTCCACCTGAAATGAAAGCAATTCAAACATTACTAAAACTATCTTTAGATGAACGGTATGATACTCTGAGAAAAAATGGTATTAAATTAGCAGAACAACAATCACTATCTGCTTTATTGCGAATTAGACAGTTTGTACTAAATCAAAACCGACGATCTGCCAAACCTTTATTCACTGCAATTAGAATTCATTATGCTTTGAGTATTTTGGAGGCTCATGGAATAACATCTTTTTTAAAGTTTTGTGAGCGTGCAAAAATAAAAAAAGGCGTAGGAGTAAAGGAATTATTTGAATCTGATCCTAATTTTACAAGGGCAATACATCTTGCAAAAGATGCGCAATCAAAAGGGATAGAGCACTCTAAAATTCCAAAACTCAAAGAAATTATAGAATCTGTTCCTGGAAAGGCCCTGATATTTACAAGCTATCGTGATTCTGTTGATGTAATTTTTAACAAATTAACTGAAATGAAAATCTCTGCTGGAATCCTAATTGGGAAATCTGGAGAAACTGGATTAAAACAAAAAAAACAAATCCAAACAGTACAGAACTTTCGTGATGGCCTCTTTAGAGTATTGATTGCAACACGTGTAGGGGAAGAGGGATTGGATATTTCTGAAGTAAATCAAGTTATTTTTTATGATAATGTTCCAAGCTCCGTTCGTTATATTCAAAGAAGAGGTAGAACTGGAAGAAAAGATACTGGTAAATTGGTTGTACTTATTGCAAAAAATACCATAGATGAGACATATTACTGGATTGGGAAAAGAAAGATGACTGCTGCAAAATCCATGGGTGAAAAGATGACAAAAGTATTACAAAAAAATCAAGAAATAGAATCACAAAAAACAGGATTAGATGCATTTCTCTAATTCTAAAAAATATGCACCTTTAATTTTTCTTAGATACAAAAATCTAGATTAATTTTATTGTTTTATCCCAATCTTTTGATTATGTGATATCCAAATTCTGATTTAATTGGTTCAGACATTTCTCCAATTTGTAATTTGAAAGCAGCCTCTTCAAATGGTTTTACCATCATTCCTTTTGTAAAATATCCCAAATTTCCATCTTTTTTTGCACTACCTGTATCAATTGATAGTTCTTTTGCTAACTTTCCAAATTTCTCTCCCTTTTTAAGTCGTTCATGAATTATTATTGCCTCACTTTGTTTTTGTACTAAAATATGTGAACATTTTATCTTATTTGACATATATGTTCTAAAATTCTTTTCATCTTTTTATTTCTTTTTCTATTTTACTTGTTAATATTTTTGATTGTTTCAAAAATTGTTTCAATTTTAAACGGTTTGACAATTATTGCTGTTGCGTTCAGTTTTTTTAATTCTTGTATTATGCCAGTTTCATCATCTGCTGTAATCATGATCACATTGGCATTAGAATTTTCGTCTTTAATTTCTTTTAGCGCTTGAATCCCATTCATTATTGGCATTCTTACATCTAGGAAAATAAAATCTGGTTTGTGTTTTCTGTACAGTGATACTGCCTCTTTCCCATCATGCCCAATTCCTACGATATTAAATCCACCAATATCTAAAATATCTGACATCACACTGGTTATGTCTTCATTATCATCAACAATAACTACTTGATTAGATTCTGTCATGATGTTTTCTATTTTTAATCCTCATAGAAGTAAAATAACTTATTCAAATGATGTTAATGATTAATTTTTAGTTATATTAAAGATTAATTATTCTAGTTGCTAATTTACAATTGTCTTTTGTTGTATGATTTATTGTAACTTACGCTTTAATTGTACGTAGAAATGAACTTTGCAGTTGAGAATCATTTAGTTGAATGCTGACTTTGATCTTATTTGAGTTTATGTCTATTTTTAAATTTTTAAATACACAAATATATTTGAAAATTCTCTTGTTTTCTTTAATATCAAATTCTGTTGGAATTAAAAATCCATCATTGATCAATGCATTTATCTTCCTATATCCTGATGTTTGAGGTAAATCACATTCTTTAATTATTTCATAGACGACCTTTGGTACTGAAATAATTGATTCAATGATTTTTTTCTTTTCCAAATCTCCAAATGTTTGTATTATAGTTGCATTGATATCTGGATCAGAAATTGTAATCCAACTATCATTTGTTTTCTTTGATTTTAAATCAAATATGCTCTCACAAAACCTATTCTCTAATCCTTTTGCACCTACATTTCCAAATAGTTCTTTTAACACAAAATCCAGTTTTTCAAATTCTTCTAATGCCTGGTTCCATGAAATTCCATATTTTTCAAATAATCTTCCCTCGATCTTCTGAACTGTTTTTATGCCTAGGTTTTTTTCAATAACTCCACTCAATGATTTTGCAATGACATGATCAAATCCTGGCATGATGCAATTATGAAGATCATACTAATTAATCTTGTTGCAATAATTTTTACCTATGTATCTAAAAAATCCAAACCTCATTCTGCTAATTATCTTAAGTTCGCTTGTTGTTTATAGTTCATTTTTATGACTTCATATTTTTGTTCTAATTGAGTTCCAAATTTGCTTTGACATCTTTATTGATTCATATTTTTCAAAACATTTTGATTGTACTTTTTTAATATCTGAATAATCTGCATGAATTTTTGATGTCTTCAATTGCTCTGTTTTTATTTTTGGTCTAAAGTATCATTCCCAAATTTGGCAAATATCTGTTATATTCTGCTAATTTGATAATAATTCGGAATGGTTATTGATGAAGTAGAAAGATCAAATATTTTCATGAATGTTGTACTAGATGATTTAACTGTAATTGAGCTATCTGTTGCAATGCTTGAAATATATTATAAACAACATATGGATGAAGAAGCAAAGCGATATTTTGAAAATATTAAAAATCATTGTAACAATATAGTTAAAACTATAAATGAAAATAATAAAATTACAAAGAAAAATTTATAGCTATGTGCTTCTGAATAAATATTATAATTTTATCTAGATCTAAAAAATTAGTTTAATTTAAATAAATTCTGTCATTTAATTATTTATAAATTTATGAACATATCTTGTTTGTTAAAAAAATAACATACAGTAGATATTGTTTATGTGAGAAAAAATAGAGTCATGAATGGTTCTGTTATCATAATTGATGATGATGAAGATATTCTAGAGTTATTATCTGAATATCTTTTACTTGAAGACTATAATGTTGTAGGATGTGGTACTGATGGATTAAAGGCAGTGAATTTGTATGCTGAACATACACCTGATTTTGTAATTATGGATATTGCAATGCCCAACTATGATGGTCTATATGGATTAGAACATATCAAAAAACTCAATCCAAATGCCATCATCATTATACTTACTGGAAACAGTGATAAATCCATAACTCATAAAATAATTCAATTAAATGCTACAAAGATCTTGGAAAAACCATATCCTGTTGAAAAATTAGTATCTGTTATGAAATCTATTAAAAATCATATGTAGCATCATTGTAACTCTGAACACATCTTAAAAGTTATTAATAATACATTCCTCCCTAATTTGACTTGCCGTTTAAAATTCAGTATAAATTTCAAGATGAGGCTGAAATTCGTTACTGTGTAGTTTCATACGAGCAATATAGAAATTTTTGTGCATTACCCATAATACAAGAATGCAAAATAATCAAAGGAAATCAAACAACTACAAAAAAGAACCTTGATGAAATACAAAAAGCACTTGATATGGCATATCAAAAAGATACCAGTCATATTCGCAACTTATCTGAAAACTGTGCTTAATTGTTATTCTTTGAGCGTAATCTTAACATCTATCTTTTTAAATTAAATTTCCAGTTTGTGCAAATGCACAAACTAATTTTTATGAATCTGCTTGTTTTTCTTATGTTATGAAAATACTCCATATTGAAGATATTCCTGAAATAAGTGAGATATTTTCAGACATTTTAAAAACTAAAAGCCATGATTTTGAAAGTGCCGTTGATGGAAAACAAGGTCTTGATCTTGTATTAAAAAATCACTATGATTTGATTTTACTTGATATGTGTATGCCTAATTACAGTGGGATTGATTTTCTTTTGGATTTAAAAAATAAAAAATCATCCGAAATTCGAAAAGTTGTTGTTGTAAGCTCACTTGACCTAGATGAATATCAAACTAAATTTCTCAAAGAATTAGGTGTACGTTCAATACGACGAAAACCTATTTCGGTTCAAAGTCTTTTATCCCAAATGGAGCCTGAACTTACATCTTAAATTTCAATATTTTTGAATTTTTTAATCTGTTTTAGTTTCTTATTTTAACCCCCAACTTGTTTTATTGGTAGTAATAATTTTGAGAAATGGTGCCTCATTTTCTTTCCAAGGTTCGTTTCTGACCCATTCAAATTTTTTTTCAAACATTTTGTATACCTGTAAAAATTCTTGTCCTTTTTCCAAGATTTCAACTTTTCCTTGAATGCAAATAGCTCTGTGTTTTCCAGATTCATAAACATCAATTGTTACACCTATTTTTGGATTTATTTTTACATTTTTGAATGTCCTGGTTTGATAATCTGTTGCAATAAAAATAATGTTGTTATGATAGATAAATGATACTGGTTTTACATGTGGAATATCTGCATGTGATGTTGCGATTCTTGCTTCTTCTATGGATTGCAGAAATTCTTCCTCAACTTTGGTAAATTTTATCAACTAAAGATCCGTTCTCTAATTTCTGGAATATACTTGTATATGATATCTCTTACTTTCATCTGTTCTTCTGCAGTAGGCATTTCTTTTTGTGAGCTTAACAAGGCCCCACTCATACCCAATGCCATCCCCATTATCATTCCGTAGACAAACTCTTGTGGATTCTCAACTTTGAGTGTTTCTTGATTTTGTTTTATATCTTCTAGATAAGCTGGAATTGTTAAAGCTGCACCATTGATAGTTTGAGTAATTAGCATCTCTATTTGTTCTTCATTCATAATTTGACACTCGAATTATTGTTAATAAATTTGCACCTAAGATATTTAATTAAGGTCACGATGATTACTATGTGTTTTCATATTTTACTACGAATGAGGCAAATCAAGCATTACCTGATATAATTAAAAAATTTGAGTTTACACTGGCAAAAAAGAACGAAATCTCCAAACTGGAACAAGAGCTTCAGATGAGTCTTGCTACTGCAAATACTTTTGAAGAATATGTTTTACTCAAACAAAAACTTAATTCTGCGATAACTAAATTTTATGAAGCTACAGAGATGCTTGAAAATACGGGGGTTGTAGTTAAAAGTATAGAACAGGGACTGCTTGATTTTCCATCAAAGAGATTTGATGAAGAAGTATGGCTTTGTTGGAAATATGGTGAAACCGAAATCAAATTCTGGCATGAAAAAGATTCCGGTTTTATGGGTAGAAAACCAATTGAAGTAAGCGATGAGTCATTGATTTGACTATTGTTTTCTGAATTAATTAAGTAAATGCTCGTTTCTAAGATCATTCCATCCATTTACTAGATGAACGACAAACCTATCTTTATCATTAGTACAATATCCACACACACACCGTGTCATTTTGTATCTCCTGCGCTTTCATTTGACCAATAATTATTAAACAATAAAGATTTTGAATAAATTATTGTTTCTGAATTTGTACAAATTGCTCTCATCTCCTTGTTATTTCCTGTGGAGTTTTTTATAAAAAAGAGTACTTCATCATTATCTTTAATCAAGAAACAGAGATTATCTTTTACAGTGGAGCACAATTCTTTTATTTTTGTATAGTCCATATCCTCAAAAATGTATTGTGCTTTTTTTGAAATTGGTGATAGTATTTTGTAATCAATTGCGCGTTCTTCTAATGCTTCAAAGATACTAGCATGATAAAATTTCATCATGTCTTTTTCCGATCCCAGAATCCTACATTCGTTTTTGGCGTTTAAGATCATATCAAATATTTTGCTATTTACTTGATTTCCACCCTGTAACACTTGAAATTTCTCTTCTGGCTCATCATCAGAATCATCAACAAAGCCTGGGATCTTTTCCCACAACTCTTCTAAAATCGGTCCTGATTTTTTTAATTTCTTTAAACGTTCTGTTTCGGCGCTTACTAATACATGAATTGCATCTTGAATGGATACTGTTGAAAATTTAATTGGATGTTCAAATGTTGCAGAAACTATCCCTTTGTTTTGTAGTGCAGTTAACAAATGGTACGTTTCACTTCTTGGAACATCTACTGCCTTTGCAATATCTGATGCTGATCTCTGACCCACTTTTCCAAGATAAAAAAATACCTTTACTTGATTTGGCGTTAATCCAAATGTTCCGAAATAATCCTTGATCTCATCATAATTTGCTTTATCTACGGGAAAATTGCCTAATTGCAACATGCTTGATGCTATTTCCATTATTGGAAATGTTCATTTTTACTTTATAACTCTGATCGCGTAATTGTATACAAACACTTACAATTAACTACATTTAAAAAATTCTTGAAATTTTTACTTTTTATTATGCCTATTTTTTTTGAATATGTGTAAAAATGTATCATATTTACTAAAAGATTGAATAATTATGAGAATTATTCTACCGATTCCATTTTGTGGTAATTGTGTCTTTTAGGCGTTTAACCTATCTCGCAATTCGGTAATACGGCATTTCTCTCTCTAGTTGATGTATTTGGTATCGTCTTTGTCATACCTGGCAGTAGCCTGATTTTTTTAGATAAAATCACATACGATGTATTTGTTTTATTATTGATCTCTGTTTCAACCATTTTTTCTTCTGTTCCTGCAAGTTTATTTCTTAGCAAAAATATGCCTGCAAAAACCAACATAGTTGAAAATATGTCTACAGATGTAATTGCTTCAGAAAGAATTAATCCTGAAAATAGTATTCCAAACATCGACATAGTTGAATACAACAGTACTGTTCTGACTGCTCCGATGAGTTTTAACCCCATCAAGAAAAATAATGTGGACATTCCAGTACCAATTATAGACATTATCAAAATACTTGGCAATTGTACTAACTTTACATCCATTGGAATCTGAAATAGTACAATAATTGCAATTGTAATTGTTGCACAAATGAATGATGTTATCTGTACTGTTTTTCTTACATCAAATCTTTCACCGATATACTTGCACAAAGTGATATCTACTGCATATAATAATCCTGAAAAAATTATCAATAAATCACCAGTTACAAGACTTCCCAAGCTTAAATCATTTTGATAAAGATCATTTCCTATTGGTATGATCATCATTCCTATGATTATCATAGAGAAAGGTATGCATTCTTTGATTCGTAATCTTTCTTTAAAAACCATCATGGCAATAACTAGAGAAAAAATAATTTCACTATTGCTAAATATAGAAGCATTTACTGCAGTTGACGTACTTATTCCATAAAAATATGTGATTAGCGCTGAAACTTCTGCAATCCCAATCAATGCCATAAATATTACGTCCTTTCTGGTAAATTTGGAAACAATTGGTGATTTTTTTACTAATGGTGTAAAGAATATCCCACAAATAAAATAGATCAAAAACGCCATTACAATTGGATTAATTTCTAGTTGACTGTTTCCGCCATCTAACATTGGTTTACAAATGACATGAATTAACGCTGCTAGTGCTGCAGCTAGTATGATAAAATAATACCCATAATGGGATTTCCTTATAAGATCTAATGCACTCATTTCCATATTTGGAAATGAGCCCGATCTTTAATAATATTCTCACATATGTCTAAAAAATTTAACGTTAACCGTGCCTGATTTTTCTATTCATCTCCTACTTTGATAATCTCAAATGAGAATCCCTGACTGTTATAATCCTCGTTGATGGTTCTATATCCTATCTCATTTAATATTGAATTCATTTGTTTTATTGTGAAAAAAGGCCAGTTTTTACCAAGATCGTGCTGAATAATGATTTTGATTGTGTTATTTACTGGG
>SCUP01000104.1 GCA_004297665.1 Nitrosarchaeum sp.
GGCATTGGCATAAGTTCTTTTGTTTCATTTGAAGCATAACCGAACATCAATCCTTGATCTCCTGCTCCTTGTTCCTTTTCTTTAGTTGCAGTTACTCCTTGACTAATATCTGGACTTTGAGAATGTAATCTTAGTGTAACCTGACAAGAATCAGTATCAAACATCAAATCTTTGTTATTATATCCAATTTCTCTAATTACTTTTCTAACTAATTCCTCTTGAGATTTCTTGTCAAAATCAGCTTTTGATGTTACTTCTCCTGCAACTGCCACAAAATCTGTAGTTACCATTGTTTCAACTGCTACTCTAGAGTCTGGATCTTGCCTGAGAAATTCATCTAAAAATGCGTCTGAAATTTGATCACATATCTTATCAGGATGACCCTCAGTAACTGATTCTGAAGTAAACAGAAAATTATTAGTCATAAGAACCACTAGAGTTCATTTTCTAGTTTGATAAATAATACATTATTGCCTCTCACAATTACTCTGCCGTAATTTGCAATTATTTTACCATCGTGGAGTTCTTCTGCATCAGTCATGATTAAATTCATGTATGAATCAACATTATCCATTTTTCCTTTGTATTCAACTTCATTTTTCAGTCTTACAGTAACTTTCTTCTTGGTGCTTTTTTGAAGAGTTGTTAATGGTCTTTTTGCACTACTAGTTTGTGACACTAATTATTCACTTGTTTTGCTTACGTTGTTCTCCAGAATAAAAGCCTTGCCTCTTTTATGAATTATGAAATTCCTTAAATTTTTTCATCGTTTTTAGATAATTACCCAAATGATCTCTACAGGATTACAACAATTAGACGAATTTTTATCTGGTGGAATACCTAATGGTGTAATTACCGACATTTATGGTGGAAGTGGAACTGGTAAAACTCAACTATTATTTCAAATCTGCATAAATGCAATAAAAAATGGAGGAAATGTTCTATATCAAGATACAACAGGTAGTTTTAGACCTGAACGAATTCTTGAAATTCAAAAACAACAAAATTTGACATTTGACATTCTTGAAAAAATAACAGTTTCACGAATTACTAATACTTCTGAACAAATCAAATCAATTGATATTATGAATGCCTCAAACTTTTCTCTAATTGTAATTGATAACATTACTGATTTATTTTCCTATGAATATACAAAAGAAGATACAACATTTGAAAAAAATTCTCTATTTATCAAATATATTCACAACCTATCATTAATTGCTATTAATAAAAAAATTCCTATTGTTATTACTAATATGATTAGAAACATAGAAGGTACAGAAATGGAAAATATGAGAACTGCAATTGATCCATTTACACACATAAAAATTAAACTTACAAAAATTTCATCAAAATTTCATGGAGAAATAAGATGGCTTCTTCATCAAACTCATTTTTCTTATAAAATACATGCCGCAGGATTATCTAATTATACTGAAGATATTTAACCGTCAATCATAAAGTTTAGCAATGGCAGGAATTTTTGATTCAATTCCAATAATTACTATAGTCTTATTTGCACTTGGCCTAGTTGGCGTAATGGTTTATGAAAGATCACGATCAAATACAACAAAAGAATCAGTTTCCTGATTCAGTACTTGATTCACTATTTGCTCATTTTGGATTTACCAATCTAACTGAAATTCAGAAAAAAGCTTCCCCTATAATTTTACAAAAAAAAGATTGTCTAGTAATTGCACCAACTGGTTCGGGTAAAACAGAATGTTCTGTAATTCCAGTTTTTTCACTAGTAAAAAAATCAAAAAAACTTGGAAAAATTAAAGTTCTTTACATTACTCCATTACGAGCACTAAATCGAGATGTGTTCCGAAGGATTACCAAATATGCTCAAAGTAATGATCTTTCAATTGAAATAAGACATGGTGATACAACTCAGATTGCAAGAAGAAAAATCACTGAAAATCCTCCAGACGTTCTAATAACAACTCCTGAAACTCTAGTTATTCTTCTTACACAGATAAAGATGTTAGATGCACTATCTGAACTTGAATGGATTATTATTGATGAGATACATGAATTACTTGCTAGCGAAAGAGGTTCTCAACTATCATTAAGTATGGAGCGATTACAGCTTAATTCAAAACATTATCTTACAAAAATTGGATTGTCTGCAACAGTTGGTAATTTTGAAGAAGCTGGAAAATTTGTGGTAGGAACCAAAAGAAAATGTCAAATTATTCGAGATATTTCTGTTCGAAAATATGATGTTGAAGTTAAATTTGTAGATGGAACAATTTCAGATGTTGCAGATAAAATAATTGAATATGTTTTAGAACTGAATTTAGATTCCCCTATACTTCTTTTTACTAATACTCGAGGAGAGGCTGAATTCTTAGCTTCTATACTAAAAGAAAAATCATCTATCAATATAGAATTACATCATGGATCATTATCAAAAGAAGTCAGAGAGGATACAGAGCTTACATTAAGAGAAGGAAAACGTGGTATTGTAGTTTGTACTTCCTCACTTGAATTAGGATTGGATATCGGTTCAATAGAATTGGTAATTCATTATGGTTCTCCTAGACAAGTGTCAAAACTAATTCAAAGAATAGGACGTAGCAGACATAACAGAGATGCTTCTGCTAAGGGGCTAATAATTACAAACAATTCGGATGATGAATTTGAAGCAAGAGCAATACTAGATCGTATTAAAGAAGGTTCCATAGAAGAGCAAAAAATTCATGATAGTTCTTTGGATGTACTTGCACATCATCTTGTTGGAATGACAATGCAACTTGGAGAAATTTCTGTGAATTTAGCATTGGAAACAATAAACAACGCGTATCCATTTAGAAATTTACAATTAGAGGATTTATTGTGTGTTTTAGATTTGCTTGATTCTAACTATTTGATCTTCTTTGATAGAACAAAAATGACTTTCTGGAAAAAAGGTCGTTCTTTCAAATATTACTTTGAAAATCTTTCTACAATTCCTGATATTCTTAAATTCAAAGTATTTGATAGTGTTGGAAAAAAAATCATTGGAACATTGGATCAAAGATTTGTAGGTGATTTTGGAGATTCTGGTAATGTTTTTGTTCTAAAAGGCTCACAATGGAGAATACTCAATGTGGATGAAAAATCACTTTCAGTAAATGTTGAGCCCTTTAGAGGAGGAGGCATAACTGTTCCTTATTGGGAAGGAGAAAGTATTCCTGTTGATTATAATACTGCAAAAAAAGTTGGTACATTTCGTAGCAAAGTAAAGAATGGTTCATTGAAATTAATCAATAAAACTATTGAAGAATTAAGTTTTAATGAAATTTCAGATGAAAAAAATATTGTTATAGAGTCTAGTCGTTCACAGGGTTCAATAGTAGTACATTCTTGTTTTGGAACAAAAATTAATTCAACATTATCTACTTTACTTTCTTCAATGATATCTTCAGTGTTAGGTTCCATGGTTGATTCACGTTCTGATGGTTATAGAATAGTTTTATCTTCTAGATCACGAATTTCTGAAAAACTTTTTCTTGAAATTATAAAAGACGATTATGATCTTTATTCAATTGTAACTGCATCTTTAGTAGGAACTCATAATGTAAATTGGAAAACATGGTGTGTTGCAAAGAAATTTGGGATTGTTGGAAGAGGAGCAATTTATGAAAAAAAATCAGCCAGATTTTTATATGAAAGATATGCTAAAACCTCTCTTGTAAAAGAAGCATTACGCGAATTATTTCATGATAAATATGATCTTGAAAATGCTGATAAAATCCTTAAAAAAATTAGAGATAATGAAATTATAATTAAATGGCTAGAAATAGATAAATTCTCCAAATTAGCTGAACCAATTTTAGATCATACTGCAAAATATTATTCATCTCCTGCTAATCTTGACAAAGGAATACTTGATCTTGTCAAAATAAGATTGGCAAAGACAAAACATCGTCTTATTTGTGCACGATGTGGGAAATGGGAGCGAGTAGTAGAAACCAACGAAGTCAAAAATACACTGATCTGTCCTTATTGTAAGGCAAGACAAATTACTGCCACTTTTTATTCGGATTATGATCTTCCAAAAATAATACGTAAAAAATATGGGGGGAAAAAACTTTCTGTAGATGAAAAACACAAGTTTGATCGAGCCTGGAAAGTCTCTTCTTTAATAGAAAATTTTGGCAAAATTGCAATCACTGTCATGTCTGGATATGGAGTTGGTGCTGATACTGCAGCACGTATATTGCGAAATATGATCGATGAAGAACATCTCTTTAAGCAAATATACGAAGCAGAAAGACAATATGTTGTAACTAGGGGATTTTGGGATTCTTAATTTTTCTTTGTGATTTTAGAGAATGCTGTAAGAGATAATTCAACTCTTCCTTCTAAACCTGCTTTTGCATTTACTCCTGTTATTGAAATTATTTCTCCCAATTCACATTTGTCTATTAATCTGGCTTGATTTCTCCATCCTTTAACCCAAATTTGACCAGTATCGTCTTCAACAAACATCTCTGATAATAAAATTGATTCTCCTGATTTAGTTTGAATTTCTCGCCTTTCTGGAATTTTAAGTATTATAGCTTCAATACAGTAATTTCCATCTACTTTGACTTCATTGATCTTTGTTCTTATCTTTGCCAATGATGGAATTGATTCATCATTTTCTAATTTTCTTACAAATGAATTATTATCTAATGTAACAGAGTTTCCATATACTTTTGATGGCATGCACTCAATAACATCACCTTCCTTACAAATATTCGTAGAATTTGAATAATCAGTAATGTTGTAAATGTTTTTTTTATTATCAACACACAAAATCATTTTCTTTCCATTATCTGTTATTTCCATTGAAAGAATTCTTGCAATTATAGGCTGTACTTCTTTACCGCCTTCAATTTCAATTATTGTTGAATCATTACCATGAATCTCTAGTCCTTGATTCCCATTTTTTATATTGATACCAAGTAATCTTACTTTGGCACCTTGAGAAATCATACTTGGAATAGATGATTCATCTTTTCCCCATAGAACCGCTCTCATAGAATTTCCATCTTTTCCTTTTAGCCTCATTCTCAGTGCTTTTCCAGGCTGACCTCGTGAATTTGTAAATTCCATACTGCTTACAATACCATCTATCATTCCTGTAATCACAAGATCTTTTTGCCCTTCTTGCAGCTCACTGATATCTTTTGTAATCTTGTCTATAGTTGGAATCTCACTTTTGTTATTTGTTATTTCTATATTAGAACCTGAACCAATATTGATAGTTGGGGATCCATTAAGATCTGATTTTACATATGCTTTGATAATTTTAATTAAATCACCTGGTTTGATATTTTCAATTCCAGGTAAATTTGCTTTATCATCCCATAATTTTACACTGGCAGTTGAATTTGTATCATATACAGTCATGGTCCTAAGATAAAAAGGCGAACCATCTTTGCGAGAAAATTGTTTTGTAGGAGATACATTAAGAACTCTGGTTTCTAAAGAGATTTCTTTTGCTCCTGCATAAAGATCCTTTAAACTCATTTCAACTTTTAATGGTCCTGACAAAGAAATTCCAAAATCAGATGCAATCAAAAACAGAGCTCCTTGGTCTGTTAGATAACCTGCTCCTATTTTCTCTTTTTTCTGTTTAATTTGCTCATCAATATCATCTCTAGTTAATTCTGGTTTTTGCTCAAGTAATTTACTTACAAGAATATCAAATTCAGACAATTCATTGTTTGTAAACTAGATCTATTAATAAAAATTTCATTAATATTTTGTAGCATGTATGATTCTCAGATGATCGCTAAACTATAGCTTTTTTGTTTATTCAAATAATTTATACTATGATTATGGCGATTTACCTCATTACCTAAATTAATAAGGAGATCGCATTCTTTTCATGTCTTGCATTAATGTTGAATATTTATCAAAATCATATGGACATGTAAAAGCAGTTGATAATCTTGTTTTATCTGTAAAATCTGGTCAAGTTTTTGGATTTTTAGGTCCTAATGGTGCAGGAAAATCAACTACTATCAAACTACTAACAACACTAATTCCACCTTCAAGTGGCTCTCTAACAATTTTAGGAATAAATGCAATTGAAAATCCTCTACAAATTCGTCATAAAATTGGTGTAGTCTTACAACAACCTAGCTACGAACCAACATTAACTGTTGAAAAATCTCTTGATAAATAT
>SCUP01000105.1 GCA_004297665.1 Nitrosarchaeum sp.
AGATTGAGTTTATTTATTTTCTGATTACTTTATTGGGCTTCCTAATGGAACATCTTCAGTTACAGTTAGCCAAAACGGTTTATCATCAACATCAGCTGCCAAAAGCATCGCGTTTGATTCTACACCTGCCATTGTTTTTGGCTCTAGATTTGCAATAACAATCACGGTTTTTCCAATAATGTCTTCAGGTTTGTAATATTGTGCACCGCCAATTATCACATTTCTTTTTTCATTACCAAGATCAATGATTCCTTTTATAATTCTGGTTTTGCCTGGAATTGGTTCAGTTGAAATAATTTTTGCCACACGAATATCTAATTTTGCAAAATCATCATAAGTTACATAAGACATAAGAATTCCTAAATTACCTTGTTAAAATGAATTTCGAAATTTCACATTAGAACTTTTTTATCAATACCGCTTGTCTCAATTTCATATTTTAGAGCCGCAGGAAGTTCAATGTATTTTTTATTAACCAATGCAATTATTTGGTCATCAGGCACATTTACCATTTTTAGCAACTTGCCACGTTGATGAGCATAGGCGTTTTTCCAAAACCCTGCTCCATCAAAGGTTCCAATTTTTGGCATATATCGTGAAGGTTTCATTTTTTAAGGGTAATTGACTGTGACGGAAGTTTGGCAATTGCCGTTAGAACTGGAGTTACTGTTCTGGATTTTAGGCATGTTGCCCATCACAGTCTCTTTTTGTACATATAGGAATCTAATATATTTAATGCGAAATTAACGAGTAAAAGATGGCAGAAATCAAAGCTTCAGTGGAAATTGATGCTCAAATAGACAAAGTTTGGGACATAATATCAGATATAGATAACGAACCAAAATTTTGGAAAGGAACCAAAGAGATCAGAAACATATCAAAAAATGAAAATATAGTCAACAGGGAGATAACCATTGCATTTAGAGATCAAAAATGCATGCAAGAAGTAAAATTGTACCCCAAAGAAAAGATCGAGGCAGTATTTACAAAAGGGATCATAGATGGAACTAAAATTATTACTCTAGCTGCTAAAGATGGAAAAACATCACTGAGTGTAAAATGGGACATCAAACTTGCAGGGATGATGGGGATGTTTACAGGGATGATAAAAAAACACATTGAGAATGGAACAGTGCAAGCACTGCAAAAGATCAAAGAAGAAATAGAGAGATAAATTCATGGAATTAATTTCAGATATTTTGAATTATTCACTAACTGCAATTTTAATTGGGGTATCCATGACATGGGCATTTTTAATTAAATCTATGATTGATTCTATCAGATTAACTCCATATCTAGATAAATTTGAAAGAAAGGAACACGCCAACCCCAAGGTTTCAGTTATTCTTCCTGCAAGAAATGAAGAAGAGTTTATTGGAAAATGTTTAGATTCGTTAATTGGGCAAGACTATACAAATTATGAAATTATTGTAGTGGATGATTCATCAGATGATACAACAGGTAAGATCATTTCAGAGTATGCAAAGAAAAATTCCAAAATAATACCAGTGAGTGCGCAAATAAAACCAGATGGATGGATGGGGAAAAACTGGGCATGTATGGAAGGATACAAAAAAGCAACAGGAGAACTGTTATTATTTACAGATGCAGATACAAAACATTCACAAAATGTGATTTCTCTTGCAGTATCGCATTTACTTTCTTTTAATTTAGATGCATTATCGGCAATTCCAAAAATGCGTACAATTGATTTTTGGACAAGAATCACACTTCCCATGATTTCAACATTTCTTCATACAAGATTTTCAGCTGTTAGAGTAAATGACCCTTCAAAGAAGACAGCATATTTCTTTGGTAGTTTTTTCATAATTAAACAAAAAACCTACAAAGAAATAGGAATGCACGAGGGCGTAAAACACGAAATTATTGAAGATGGGGCATTAGGAAAAAAAGTAAAAGAATCAGGATACAAGATGAAAATGACTAGAGGAGATCATCTAATAGAAGC
>SCUP01000106.1 GCA_004297665.1 Nitrosarchaeum sp.
ATAGTAGATTTTGATACAGACATGACAGTAAAAATCGTGATAAGTATGTTAATGATAGTTGGGAGAATGGAAATTATTGCAGTAATCTATATTTTTGTGCCTAAATTGAGCTAAAAAATAGTCTAAAAGACAGAATAGAATTAATTCTATAGCATTCAACGGAGCATTGTTGGAAAATCAAACATCTAGTCACGGTGGGAAAAAACTAATAATTTTGGGATTTGTAACAATAGCAATCATATTCATAATGTATACAAGATATCAAGATCCAGAATTAATCACACCTGATTCAATAGATACAATTCAAAGAATCGCGTATGGTTTTTACATAATATTGTTGACAGCATTTGGAGCAATAGCATATGGAATGTACAAGTATCATAAAGAAAAAGTAGAAAAAAAAGGAAATGATATTGCAACAATTATTGCATTAAGCACATGGAATACAAAGGCAAGAAAAATTTTTGTATTGACATTTATTGTATATGGCATATTTTTTTCACTAGTATCTGGAACACTTGTGTATCAACCAGAAGTAAATTTTGCCACACATTATGGAGCAGTCATACCATCAGGATTTGTATCACCATGTTGTGGCGAACCTGGATACATGCCAAAGATCATAATATATTTGACAGAACATGTAGGATTGCAGATCATACCTATCAATTTAGTGTTGCAAGTAATCGTGTCATATTTGGTAGGATTAAACATGTCTATTGCAGTTAATGCTTATACAATATCAAAAAAAGGCAGTGGGATAAGCACCATAGGAGCTGCGACAGGATTATTCATAGCATGTCCAACATGTGCGGGGACATTTTTATCAATTTTTGTAGGAACAGCAAGTGGGATTGCGCTATCTATTGCACTAACGCAGCTACAAACACTATTCATCGCAGCATCAATTCCGGTGTTATTGATAACACCTTTTGTAATGGCAAAAAAGTTGAGAAATGTAGATGGTAGTTGTAAAATAGATTCTACAAAATGAATTTTTTCACTTCAGGAATTTTATTATTTCCTATATCATATCCGTCCCGTCTAAGAAATTTTAAAGTCAATTTGTAGATTAACTCATCATGATTCACTTGATCTAATATTTCAGTCCATAGAACTTTACCATATTTTTCAATGTGGTCTTTAAATACAGGATTCATAGATTCGGCCGTTTCCTTACACTGATCAAAAGTTTTTCCATTTTTGTATGCACGAATTCGAGTGTCACATGTATCCATAGTATACAACAAGTAAAATTCTAAATAAACTAGATGTTAAATCAAATACTAGAATCACATTAGAGATATGGGGATAAAAACAACAAGAGATTACGTGAAATTTTACATAAATCTAGATATGGAAAACAGTGTTAGTTTTTTGAGTTTTATCAATAATGAGAAAATGGTTTTAAAACACAAGCTGGAAAACGTGAAACTAGATAAAAGTCCAATTTTAAACGGCATTAGAATTTTAGAGGAACTAGTTGATGAAATAAAAACAAGCGGGGAAAAGGCAATCTTAGAAAGATACAGAGAATAAGAAATTTGTCAAAACAAACAGCCACAAAAAACTAGAAAAAAATTGTACATTTAAGTAAATGAATTCAACATAAAGATAAATGGTCACAGATGCAGATATTATCAAAACAGAAATTTTACGCGTTTTAAAC
Source organism: Nitrosarchaeum sp. (assembly GCA_004297665.1). Taxonomy (GTDB): domain Archaea; phylum Thermoproteota; class Nitrososphaeria; order Nitrososphaerales; family Nitrosopumilaceae; genus Nitrosarchaeum. The sequence continues at coordinate 1,670 of SCUP01000106.1, forward strand.
GAAAGTGGAAAAATACGTGGAAGCGAACTCACTAGCAGAGTGATAAAAAGAGTAGGAAATGAAAAAATGGTTCACAGAGAAATTAGCGCACTAGTAGAATCTGGAGAGGTAGAAAAAAAAATGTACAGCAAATCACATATCGAATACGAATTAATCAACATATCAGAATCAGTTAATAATCAACTCAAAAGCGTACATAAAGAAATTGAGAATATTTTTGAAGAAATAAGAGAGTTTAGCCAAATCATACAGCAAAATAAAGTAGAATTTCAGGAAAGATTAAGGGCAACAATACATTTTATCCATATCGTTCAATCTACTGATGGAGTGATGAAGCTTTTATCACATTATCCAACATTTAAAAAAGATAAAATGTTTTCACAAATAACGAGGAAAATAGGCGATTGTTGGGAAAACATAATGGATAGTATCGTCCATCAGCCTGAAGAAGAATTCCTCAATGAAGTAATTGCAAACTTGAGAATTTCACAAATAGGATCAGAAAGCGTAAACTAGATGGAATAAATCACAATAGTAAGAAAAATTATTGCATATGTTTTAGTTTATCGACAACAATTTTGAAAATTTCTTCATTATCAAGTAGTATAAACGGTAAATTATTTTCCTCACATGCTTGACCACTTTCAGTATCTCGTGTAACCAAAATCATGTTGTTTTCTTTTGCAAAACTAATTACAGAATAATCAGTACGTAGTTTGTGGCCATCAGTACGTAGTTTTTTGACACTGTATGCATCATATCCCATCTTCTGAAGCTTATCATCCCAGCCATCATCCATCTCGTCAATTAAAATTTTAATTGGTTTTGACATAAAGTCATCTAATCAAATTTCAATATTAGTGTAAATAATCATATCAGAAATGCTTATCACATGAATCAATTAATGAGATAAATCATATAATTTTTCACAGAAAGGAACCAGCCTAATTGGCAAAACTCCATCAAACCAAGAGAGTTCTTTATCGATATTATAGCCGTTAAACGCGGATTTAGGATAAGAGTTAGATTCAAGAAAAGCAATTTCGCTTTCAAATAATTGTTTTATTTGATTCTGCATATCCAGTGTTAAATCATAATTGCAAGTCATCAAGTCAATTTGAACATAATAATTTCCATTGATGGGGTTTATTCGTGCCTTGATGAAGGGTTGGTTATTTTGCTGACACTCTCTATAATGTCTATCATATTCAAACATTTTAGAGTCCGCGATGAATTTTTTCAGAGACATTTCATAGAAATATGAAAATA
>SCUP01000107.1 GCA_004297665.1 Nitrosarchaeum sp.
AACATAAAGATGTCATCTCCAAGATTTGTTTGTGTTGCCCCAAAAATATTGCCAAGCGGAAACAACAAAAATACAAACCCAAATAGAATTAATTTATTCATAGAATCACTCCAAGATACAAGATAATTAATTTACTGGTCGAGTTATCTGTTTTCCAAGTAATTCATTATAGAGAGTTATAGCGTCAGATTCATCTTTTGGTCCAACTATAACTGCAGAGCCCTTTTTCATGAAACTAACTGACATGTCATTTGTTCGAAGGGACAATCCAAATTCACCCTGATTCTCTATTAGGAATCCTTTTTGTTTTGCAATGCCAGTCACCATATTTACATCAAGATCAAATGTACTGGTAGGTGTAATTGAAAAAGTCCTCTTGCCTTGGTTTCTTCCACATAGTTCCTCTAAAATCAGCTCTTCTTTTACAGTCTCTTCTTTTTTTCCAGAACCGCACACAGGACACTCTTCTGCCCTAAACGTACGAGTAAATGTAAAGTCCAGATTCTCAATATCTACATGCAAAATTTTGTCAGATAAACTAGGCTTTTTGCCCAACACTACTTTGACTGCTTCAGATACTTCAATTCCTCCAACTATAGACAAAATAGACGGATGAACTCCCTCAATGCTGCATGTAGGCATGGAATCCTCATCAAGGGCAGGAAACATGCAGTGATAACATGCACTGATACCAGGAAGTATCGTAAATATCTGCCCAGATACTCCTACTGCAGCTCCTGTAACAAATGGAATACCAAACTTTACACATGCTTTGTTGAGTGCATATCTGGCATTGACACTATCAAGTGCATCAACTACAACATCACACCCTTCTACAACTTCAAGTGCAGTGTAGTCATTTACAGAAACTGCCAGTGCCTCTATTTTACAATCAGGATTTAGTTTCTGTAGTTTCTTTGTAGCAACTTCTACTTTTACTTGACCAACATCGTCTTCATCAAACATTGTCTGACGATGTAAATTTGATAATTCAATTACATCTCTATCTATTATTCGTAGAGTACCAACGCCCATTGCAACAAGTCTTGTAGTAATTGGATTACCAAGACCGCCTACTCCGACAACACATATTTTGGCGTTTTTTAGTTTTAGTTGTCCACCATATCCAATCTCTTCAAGCATTACCTGACGGGAAAATTTGTCCAGCTCTTTTTTTGATAGTTCAGTAGAACCACCAGCTACTGCAGGTAGAATATACACTTCATCACCATTATTTAGAACAGTATTCATTCCATCAGAAAACTTGGCGTTTTTTCCATTAATGTAGATGTTAATCAAAGATCGTGGGGTTCCATCACCTTCTAAAACTCGTCTCTTAAAGTCATCGCCCATAATTTCAGATATTTTTGTAAATGCGCTAGTTAGAGAATCAGCTGAAATCTCTGTTTTTCTTTCTCCTCCTCCTTGGTTTAGTACTGAGGGTATAGTAAATGTGATATTTGCCATTTTTAATTTACTACCGCCGATATTTCTTTGATATTTGCCTTCATTATTTTTGGTTTTTGTAAAACTTCCATTATTGCCTCAGTTGCCTTTAGTCCGTTTCCAGTTACATAACACACTACAGAGTCATTTTTGTCAATTTTTCCCTGCTCTACCATCTTTTGAAGTACAGAGACAGAGACGCCGCCTGCAGGCTCTGTAAATATTCCTTCAGTCTTTGCCAAAAGCAATATTGCGTCTAGAATTTCTTTATCGTTACATTCCTCTGCAAATCCATTGTATTGCTGTAATCTTTTGAGAACATATCTACCATCTCCAGGGTCACCTATTGCCAAACTCTTTGCAATGGTATCAGGATGCTCTACTGGAATCACTTCTTTAGAATTTTTCTTAAATGCATCAACAATAGGGGCGCATCCATGTGGTTGTGCTGCTATCATATGCATGTTTGTTACATTATGTAATAATGAAACTGCTTGTAATTCTTCAAATCCTTTGCAAATTGCATTAAGCATTGCACCACTTCCTACAGGAACTATCAATTGATCAGGAACTTGCCAGTCAAGTTGTTCTGCAACTTCGTATGCAAGTGTTTTGGAGCCTTCCACATAATGAGAGCGCATGTTGATATTTACAATCCCAATTCCTTTGCTGTCACCAATCTGTGCAGCTATTCTATTTGCATCATCATATGTTCCATCCACTGCAATGTAATTTGCACCATATGATAATGCCTGTGCAATTTTTGCCATCTCTATATTACTTGGTGCAAATACATGACATGGAAATCCAGCTTTGGCGGCATGTGCTGCAGTTGCAGATGCCAGATTGCCAGTAGATGCACAGCCAACAGCAGATAACCCAAATTCCTTTGCCTTTGATATTGCAACTCCTGCTGGTCTGTCTTTAAATGAAAATGTTGGGTTTACAGAATCGTTTTTTATGTAAAGGTTGTTTAATCCTAATTTTTTTCCAAGATTATCGGCTTTGATAAGAGGTGTCATTCCTGCGCCAATACTGACAATATTGGATTTGTTTTCTATTGGTAGTAATTCAAAATATCTCCAATAGGTATGTTCACGATTTGTAAATGTATTTTTGGTGATTACGGGAAAGTCATATTTTACATCAAGTGGTCCAAAACAGTCATCGCAGATATACTTGAAAGCAGTATCATAGTCTTTTTTGCATTCTCTGCATTGTAGTGATGTTCTAGCCAAGATCAGTTTCTCCTTTCAGATTATACATAAAAAATCCTAATATCAAGTTAAGTAATACTTAACTTTACTGAGTAAAAAATATAGTGAAATTTTACTCATATTTATAAAAAAATTTGTAGACTAGATATAGTTTAGAGAAAAATTTAGAAAAAATCTATGTTTTAGAGATTTTTCAATTATGAGTAAGGTTTTTAGACATTTTTAGAAAATAAAATGCGTGAAAAAAGGACTGGCAATAGGTATAGGAGTAAGTGTTTTTGTAATTATTTTAGCTATAGTTTTGATATCCAGTCCAAAATCAGATGTAATAGAAGTTGAAGATACATTAGATAAAGAAGTAAAACCAGAAACTGAGATTCCTGAAATCCAGGATAAATTAGACGAGGTTGAAAAAATTAATTTGGAAAACGAGTATTCACCAAAAGAAAGAGAATG
>SCUP01000108.1 GCA_004297665.1 Nitrosarchaeum sp.
AAAACTCAATTCCTATAAAGGAACCTATGTTAGGGCTCCAAAGATGGTTTAATTGAACATAAAAATTTCAGCTCTGCAATTTACTAGAGATGTAAAATCTGGAAATGTATCTGTGGAAGATTTCATTGCAAAAACTATGGAACAAATAAAAAAAATTGATGGTAATCTACATGCATTTTTATCATTAAATGAAAAGGCAGTTGATCAAGCAAAAGAGATTGATAAAAAAATAAAATCAGGTGCAAAAATTGGACAATGCTTTGGCATGCCAATTTCCATTAAAGATAACATTTGCATCAAAGACACTAAAACAACATGTGCATCAAAAATGCTTGAAAATTTTATTGCTCCATATGATGCTACTGTAATTACAAAACTAAAACAACAAGATGCAATTTTTGTTGGTAAAGTAAATCTTGATGAATTTGCAATGGGACTTTCTACCGAATTTAGTGCATATGGTCCGAGTAAAAATCCATGGAACACAGATTATGTTCCAGGTGGTTCTTCTGGAGGTAGCGCAGTATCTGTTAGTGCATTTGAATGTGTTGCCTCATTAGGTTCTGATACTGGTGGTTCTGTTAGAAATCCTGCCAGTTTTTGCTCAACTGTTGGATACAAGCCAACTTATGGATTGATTAGTAGATATGGCCTAATTTCTTATGCAAATAGCATCGAACAGATTGGACCTCTAACTAGAACCGTAGAAGATGCAGCATTTATGCTAAATCTCATTGCAGGAATTGATCCTAATGATAACACTACTATAGATAACAACAATGAAGATTATCTCAAAGAGATCAATTCAGGCATAGAAGGCAAAAAAATAGGTATTATCAAGGAGATGATCGGGGAGGGGATTGAACCCTCTGTACTTTCTGCAACAAAAGATGCAATATCAAAATTAGAAGGATTGGGGGCAACATGTGAAGAAGTCTCCCTTGATATGGTAAAGTATTCAGTTGCAGCATATTATACAATTACTGCAACTGAGGCAGGTAGTAATCTTGCAAGATATGATAATTTACGATATGGTTATGATTTTTCTGTAGAAGGATACGAGTTTAATTCCTATATTGAAAAAGCAAGAAAGAAACTTGGTCCTGAAGTTACAAGACGAATGATTCTTGGAGGCTTTGTCCCATCTGCAGGACATGCAGGCAAATATTTTCTCAAAGCACTCAAAGTAAAAAGCAAACTCACCAAACAAATCAATGATGCATTTAAGAAATTTGATCTATTACTCTCACCAACAGTTCCAATTTTGCCCTTTAAGATTGGTGAGAAAATAAATGATCCTGTTGCTTTATTTCTTATTGATATCAACACCGTAACTGCCAATCTTACTGGAAAACCTGCAATATCAATTCCCTATGCAATATCAAATGGTCTGCCAATTGGAATTCAGCTTATTGCAAATTCGATGAATGATAAATTATTACTGCAAGCAGCACATGCATTAGAAAAAACTGTAAAATTACCGGAGGTTCCAATTTGACAAAAATTGGATTAGAGATTCACAGTCAACTTACAAAGTTAGAAAGTAAATTATTTTGTTCATGCAAGGCAAATTATAGAGAGTTTGAACCAAATACCAATATTTGTCCTATTTGTATGGGGTTGCCAGGCAGTCTTCCTAGATTGAATCAAAAAGCTGTTGAAAAAGCAACAATGATTGCAATGGCACTAAATTGTAGTACTCCTGAAAAAATTGCCTTTTTTAGAAAAAATTATTTTTATCCGGATTTGCCAAAGAATTTTCAAATTACCCAATTAAACATCTATGGTGACACTAGTGTTGGAGGAACTGGAATTCTCATGGTTGGAGAGAAAAAGATTCGTATTACTCGAATTCAACTAGAAGAAGATCCAGGTAGGCTAATTTATGAGGGTAGTTCTGAAAAAAACCTAGTAACATTGGTGGATTATAATCGTGCGGGCACACCTTTAGTGGAAATTGTGACTGAACCTGATTTTGAAAATCCAAGAGAAGTAAGGGAATTCCTAAATATTTTATCTGATTTATTGGAAAATCTCGGTGTATCAGATCCTAGCTTAGAGGGAGCAATGAGGGCAGATGCTAATGTATCGATTGAGGGTGGAAACAAAGTTGAAATAAAAAACATTGGCTCGTTTCACGATTTAGAAAAAGCAGTTCATTTTGAAATTACACGTCAACAAAGCTTACATTCACGAGGTATCCCAATAATTCAAGAAACACGCCATTGGGACGATAAAAGAAAGATTACTGTTTCTTCAAGATCGAAAGAAGAAGATTTGGATTACCGATATTTTCTAGAGGGTGATATCCCATGGATTAAAATTGGAAATGAAGTTAAAGAAAAATTAAAATCTGAAATGCCTGAGAGTATTAGTTCTAAAAAACAACGATATATTTCAAAATACGATATACCTGTTCAAGTTGCAGATGTTCTTTCATCTGATAAATTTTATTCAGATTTATTTGAAGATGCACATACAAAAGAAAATGCCAAAGAAGTTGCAAATATTATAACAACTGATTTAATGGGTTTGATAGACACTAGAGAAAAACGAGAGTCCTCAAAATTAAAACCGTCTCACCTACAAGATATAGCTGATTCAATACAATCTGGTAGGATTACCAGAAATTCTGCTAAAAATGCATTGTATGAAATCGTAAAAACAGGCAAGAAATTATCTGATATAATATCTGAACTCGATCTAGGTAACGTTTCAGATGAATCTGAATTATTAAAAATTATTGAATCCGTAATTTTTGAAGAGCCTCAAGCTGTGGAACAAGCAAAATCCAATCCTTCTACTATCAACTATCTTGTAGGAAAAGTAATGCAAAAGACAAAAGGAAAGGCAGACCCCAAGATGACTCTGGATTTATTAAAAAAGAAGATTCAATAATTTTATGAATGAACTTTCTTTAGAAGACATTGAGTTTATCAAAATATTGGCAAATTCTGATTCTACTATTTTACAGGCAGGCATGAATGAAGTAACAAGATGCAGACTAGATGCCCAAATAGGCGTGATTTTACGTGAATATTACAAAGAAAATACAATGAACACAAAAACAGAATGGATAAAAAAATTTGAAAAAGTTGGCATTACTGAAGATATCGGTAAAGCCGCAATTGCATGTGCTAGAAGGCTTGGAATAGATATCTCTTGATACATTTATTTTAATTTACTGATTATTCGAGATTATTTTTTACTCTTTATTTTGATTGACTGATTTTAAGAATTATTTGATAAAGAAACTCAATAAAAGATCACCATGTAATAATTG
>SCUP01000109.1 GCA_004297665.1 Nitrosarchaeum sp.
AATACTGGATTTACTAGTTTTTTACCATCCCAATCATATCGATAAATTCTATTTTCAATTGCCTTTCCTGCATCAACATCAGCTGCTGTAAAATATACATACACTTTGGAGCCATCAGATGTAATTCCAAGCATTCCTCTTTCTCCATCTTTTGCAACAGATACATCCAAGACAGGCTCTGGCTGCAAAACTCCATCTCTTACCAGCCTAACAATTCCATCATATCTTTGTAATACCAAAATATCGTCTCCAAGAAAGGTCATGGTAGTTGGGCTATTTGGAATGCCTTCTGCTACAAATTGTTCAACTATATAATTTTCATCAAGAACTTGAGGTAATGACTGGTCATTGGTGTGTTCTGCAAATATCTGTGGGATAATTCCAATAAAAATAACTGTACATACCAAAAGTAAAACTTTCATAAAAAAATTATAATTTTCAAACTAGTTAAGTTTACTGAGAGCTTTCCTAGCATGATCTTACATGATATCCTCAACGCATAATAGACTGCAAGGTATGAAAAATTTCTGATGACGTATGACACCGTGATCACAAATTCACACATAATTTTGCCTCAAGGAATGCTTGATAAAAACATCATAATTGATGAGGGAAAAATTGTCGGTTTTACAAATGATATTCCTGCATGTGATAATAAAATAAATGGAAACGGTCTGATCTCAGTACCTGGGCCAATAGATACTCATGTTCACTATGGAGTTTATTCTCCAATTGATAAAGCTGCAAAAACTGAATCACATGCAGCAGCTATTGGTGGAATAACAACCATGATGAGAATGTTGCGACTTGGAAGTTCATTTAAAACTTCACTGCCAGATCAACTAGACGCTGCGTCAAAAAATCACTACATCGATTATGCAATTCATGCATCTATTTTTACACCTAAACAAATTAGTGAAATGCCTTACTGTATTGAAAAAGGAATTACTTCGTTTAAAATTTACATGAATCTTGGCGGTGATGTGGGTCATGTGTACATGGATATGGCTCCATACTCTTCTAAACTATCTGAAGAAATAGTAGACGTAAATGATAAACTAGTAGAAGAAATTGTAAAGACTGCAGCATCGCTTGGATGTCCTGTATTGGTTCATGCAGAAGACTATGAATCCTGTGCGTGCGGAATAAAGACTGCCAAAGAGAAAAAATGTGATGGTCTTCCTGCATGGTCTGAAAGCAGATCTCCTGAATTTGAAGCAAAGGCAATCAAGACAGTTTGCAAATTTGGAAGAGATTACAACTGTACAATTTACTTTGTTCATATTGGTTCTCAAAAAGCATTACAGCAAATTGCCAAAGAGCGAAAACTAGGAACTAGGATCTTTGTCGAAACCTGTCCTCATTATCTTACACTATCATATGAAAATCAGAAAGGATATCTTGCCAAAGTCATGCCTCCAATTAGAACTCTACAAGACAATGCTGCAGTATGGGATGCTTTATCGCATAATCTAATTGATACAATAGGGACAGACCATGTTGCAAATCAATTAAAGCTAAAACTTGGCGGCACTGACATTTGGGGGGCACTTGCTGGATTTCCAGGAATTGGTACGATATTACCAATTTTGTTAAGTGAGGGAGTAAACAAAAATAAAATCTCCCTTGAGCAATTTGTACGATTTACAAGCACTAATGCCGCTCAAATATTTGGAATGCATCCAAAAAAAGGGACACTGGCAAAAGACGCAGATGCTGATATTACCATGATAAACCTGAAAAAAGAAAATAAAGTATCATCAGAACTGTTTGGCGGATTTTCTGACTATATCGTATATGAAGGAATGTCACTAAAGGGCTGGCCTGTTAAAACAATTGTGCGAGGTCAACTAGTATCTGAAGATTTTGTAGTTGTTGGAAAACTAGGACATGGAAAATTAATTGAGCGTCCATATTCTTAGATGAAAAATTGAGATTGGATCTTAAGACCAGCAACGGTTAGTTGTTTGGTGAGAGTTCCAATCAATGCTTGATTTACAAAAATAGTATTTAGATCGTACTGATAATTTCTACGCGAGTCTTTTAAGGAAAATTTACCATGCTAATCTGGGTTTCACATGCTAATGGAAGTCATTCGCCTGCTGAGTTAACCATCGTCCAGGGCTTGGGTAGCTTGACCCAAGCCTTTTTTCATTAACTATGGATCATTGATCTGAACAAATGATTCATGGATCTTTTAAACTAATTTTTGTTATACTATACTATGCTAGAAAATAATGAGCCAAAACCTGTCTGGGAAGAACTAAGAGGACTGTCATGGCTAATCTCAGATGATGAATAGATTTCAAACTATGTGATCTGTCCTTTGTGGACTTGCAAGCACAAATTTTTCTTATATGTAAAACAAATATCAACTAGAACATAGAAAACATTATTTTGCTAATTTTGCCAATCTGTTTTGAAGATTTGAACTAAATTTGGATCATTTTTATCTGATATTCTCTCTTAACTAGATGTTATGAAATGCGCTGATTGCGGTTGTTTTCCTGCAGAATGTAAACAAAGTAAATCTGCCAAGGATTGTCCTAATTGTACACGAAATGAATGCTGTTGCTGGAATGCAATTCATTGCTAATTTATGATATAAAAAAGAGATTGTCCCTATTGAAAGGGATCAATAAATGGACAGTTTACTATGTGATCACTATCCATTGGTCTTGCTAAATTGACATTGATCTTGCCTTCACTTTTGTAGAAGTTGATGTCATCTGTTGTCTGTAGTAATGCTGCAGATGATTGGTCTTTCCAATCAACTACAAATATTCTCCACATTGGGGAATAGTTTGCATCACCAGGAGCTCCTGCTGCAATTCCAGGTTGGAATCCCATTGGGCCTGAGCCTTTGATTCCATTTGTGAATTGGAACAGATCAACTGCTGCTGAATTTGCAATAAGTTTAGCTGCAGTTGGTGCACTAGTTACACCCATCATTTCAGCTGGGCCAGAAGGTGTTGCATCAGTTACGATATAGTAGATTGTTTTTCCATCTGATCCCCATCCGCGATGAGCTACAAACGTTACAGTCATTTCTTTGGTGTTGATATCAAGTATCTGTCCCCCACCATATGGTGTATCATCAGATAATGTCTTGTCCTCTTTTACCATCATCTGACCTTCAGGCCAAATTATTTGAGGCATGTTGATTACTACACTTAGTGGAGACAGTGTTATCTTGCCAGACTTTTCTGCATTCATTATTTCTTGTTCTGATTTGAGAACAACTGGAGTAGCGCCTTGATTCCATGTCACATGAACATGAGATGTTAGTGCACTGTATGTATCAGTCTGTGCAGGGGTAGTTGTGAAG
>SCUP01000110.1 GCA_004297665.1 Nitrosarchaeum sp.
CAGCTTGGTGTTGGTGATACTATAATTCCAATTCTAGTGTCTGCATTTGCATGGAGCATTGCAATTGCAGTAGGTGCATCAATTGCAGTGGGAGTGGGATTTACACTAAAAGACATGTTACCTGGTTCAATTATTGGTGCCTCAACTCAACGCTCTATTCTTAAAGTAGGACAAAAAGTCAAAATTGGCGATGTTACAGGAACTATCACTGCATCTCATTTACTGCATGTCATTGTAACAAATGATAGAAATGAAAGCATTGTCATTCCAACCAAATCATTGATGAATCAATCAATTACAATTTATAACTAATTTTTCATCAAGGTAAAATCATTTATCTGTTCTAGGAAATTAGTATTGCATCAAAAACTCCATTAAGGTGTATCTAGAAATATATCTGTTGAGAGGAATATCTGAACCACGACATCTTGAACCACATCTTAAGGAATCCAGTGCAATGCGTGATTTTGTTTTTGGTTTTGGTGATGGAATAAATACATCGCTAGGTATTGCTGCTGGAGTTGGTGGTGCTGATGTTTCAGCCAACATAATAATTCTTGCTGCATTAGTTGGAATGTTTACTGGTGCAAAAGCAATGGCTGTTCAAAATTATCTTGCAGTAAAAACACAAAGACAATTACTAACATCAGAGATTGAACGTGAGAAATGGGAAATTGAACATAAACCAGATGACGAAAGAAAAGAGATAGAAGATATCTACACAGCTAAGGGTTTTTCTGGAAAAGAACTTGACATGATTGTAGATAAGATAACTTCTGATAAGAAAGTCTGGCTTGATACAATGCTTACAGAAGAACTTAATTTGAATTTGGATATTGCAGGAAGTCCTCTGAAAAGTGCACTGCGAATGTTTGTTTCTTTTCTAGTTGGTGGAATGCTGCCTATATTGCCCTTCTTTTTCTTATCTGGGTTTGATGCCCTTTTTGTTGCAATAGGAATTAGTATTTCCACATCTTTTACTGTCGGTGTGATTAAATCAAAAATGGCAAATACCAACAAACTAGTTGGGGGATTGGAAATGGCAGGACTTGGTACTGGTGTAGCCATGATTGGATATGGTATCGGCAGTGAATTGTCCAATTTAGGTATAATTAGTATTTAGTTACTAATTTGCTGTTCAGATGATGCTGATCATTACTATGAATGATTTCTACGTGATTGTTATATTCAAAAACCCTCCTGTTCAAATATGAAATCATGGAAATGTTATAGATGTGACCTTACATTCAAGCAAGAACTACATGCCAACATACATCAAGATATTACAAATCACCCGTTTAATCAGATTGGAGTTTAGATTCTGGTATTTACAATCCTTGTAATAGAGTAAAAAATTATTTTTATACTACATTTATTTTTGCCTAGTTTCAAAACATAGATCAGAAAATCTAGTTGATTTGTATAGGATAATTAATATACAAACAATGTCTTATGAATAAAATGCTCAAAATTGCATTGCTGGTTTTAGTTGCAATATCGATTCCACTCTCTGCTTTTGCAGAACCAATGATCGAACTGAGCACTTCTCAAACTGAAATACAATCTTTGGATTCTATATTGGTTATTGGCAAGATAACTGGTGTGTCTATTTTCAAACCAGTTACGCTCACTGTTGTTTCCCCTGATGGAGAAATTATCTATGCGCCAGAATTACTGTTTGATGATGATGGTGTGTTCAAACGATTGATTCATCCACCACTTCCAAGCTTCAAGAATGGTGTATACACAGTAATTGCAAGTCATGAAGATACAGACAAGACTGCACAAATACAATTCACAGTAATAGGCTCAACTATATCTCCAATAAAATCTCCTGCCAAATCCCCCGAACCTGAAATGATTGATAATAAACCAAGTGCCATCACTCTTTCTGCTGAAACTACATTTGGTGACAATAAAATTATTGTAATTGGAAGTACAACTAGTTCTACCACCGATGTTACATTTACAGTAACTTCCCCCAATGGGAATTTGATTTCTATTGCACAGGTCACTCCAGGCACAAATGGTGAGTTTTCAACCGAGATCATATCTGGAGGATCCATGTGGAAAGAAGACGGATTTTACACAATTACTGCAAACCAGGGTCTTTCATCAGAGCATAAACAATCTGTACAAGTTGAAATAAGCAATGGTGTAGTTGTTCCAGAATTTGGATCAATTGCAGTAATGATTTTAGTTGTGGCAATCATTTCTATAATTGTAGTCTCTTCAAAGTCACGACTCAGTATTATTTCAAGATATTAGGGATATTTTAGATAATTCGATGAGATAATTTGTATTTCAAATAAATTCTAAACATTACTAGTGATGACAATATTATGCCGACTGCTATGGCAAATGCTGTCGAGTAACTTACAGCATTTGCAACATAACCTGCAGTTAAAGCTCCTAAGAATATCCCTACACCTGTCATGAAACTATTTACCCCAAGATATGTTCCTTCAAAACCTTTGGGGATTGCTTTGAAAATAATTATTGAACTTGACACACTGAAAATAGAAAATGCTGAAACCATCAAACATGATGAAATCATTGCCATAACAAGTGAATTAACTCCTGTCATACTGGGAATCAATGATGCAGCTATGATTACCCCTAAAACTCTAGGCAAATACGATATTTGTGTTGCACGTTCTTCTGTGAGTCTTGAAATCAGATGTGGAACAAAGAAAAATATTGTAAGTAACACCAATGTTTGAACCATGTACACTAGAAAAACTTCTGAATTTGTAAAATCAAATTTTTTTAGAAATGGTATAAATGCTGTAAAGTAAATATTGCTTCCAAAATAAAATAGGAAATTTGTAAGAAAAAGTATCCCTATCTCATGAGACATTTTTCTTTGGAAAATTGATATAATTGGTTTAAAATCGTGAGGATGAGGAATTTTAGTAAAGATAAACTGAAAATTTAGCCTGGTGTGATCAAAAATATGTCTGATTCCATATATTGAATGCACTATTGTATGTCTTTCTATGATGCTTTTGCTGCCTACCCCAATACTTAGAACTGTTGCAATCACACTTATCATTGCACAAAAGAGAAAATATGGTCTAAGATCAAAAAATGTGTCCCAAATAGAACCTACTAAAAATGCCGTTAAACTTCCTAAACTTGTTATGATTGAAATTTGTGTAAATAATTTACTCCATTGATTGTTTGAGACTGATTCCATTACTAGAACTTGTGTTACTGGGTTTTTTCCAATAATGAAAAACCCTGCAACTGATGAAATTATAAAAACTAGATTCAAATCAACAGTAAAAAACAATCCAATACTGCAAATTGTAATTGCTGAAAAACAAATAAACAATATTGCTCTCTTTACGTGATATTTGTCAATAACTTTGCCCCAAAAAACTGCCCCAATTGCTGATAATGCATAATGAAGTCCTATCACAATACCTACATCTACTACATTACCGCCAAGAAAAAGAACATACAATGGTATGACAATGTGTAGTCCTTCCGCTGTTATGCTGGCTGGTAAAACAAAAAACATCCACTTTCTACTTGTTTTCAATCCGTTATCACAATCCTCTTTGGATAATATTTTGATATCTTATATGAAATCAATATTTTGATGTCTTATATTTACTTCAAAAAGATATTATGGCTTGAAGATTTGACATAATAACAAAAAGAATTGATTGGTTCTGTTCTTACCATATTGACAGATGAATTTTATACGTAAGTCTCACCTCATACATGAATTAGCCGGATATACTTTCAATTACTCAATAATGACTATAGTGTAGCATTTAACTATACGAAAGCATAAAATCAATAAAATCCGACTTTAGTTCAGAGATCTTTGGAATACCTTGACAGAAAATACGTGCAAAAAAATTCAATTGAAAAAAGAGAATATCAGGTAAATCTTGCAAATCAGGCAATGCAGGAAAACTGTATTGTTGTATTGCCAACTGGTCTGGGAAAGACTGCTATTGCACTGCAAGTCATTGCAGAATA
>SCUP01000111.1 GCA_004297665.1 Nitrosarchaeum sp.
TTTTGCAAGTAATGCTTGATCATAATACATGTTAAATGGAAGTTGGATGAATCTAAACCCGTGATTCTCACCGCCCACTTTTTTGGCCAATTCAACTGTATCTTGTAATGAAAGATATTGTGGATTATCAGAAGAAACACGAAAGCATTCCCAAGTTGCCATACCATAAAATTTTATCTTTCCTTCTTTTCTTTTTTGTTCATATAATTCAAAGACAGACTGGAGATTTTCCAAAAACTTTTCTTTTGAAACGTCTTTGATTTGACCTTCTACAGCATTATGTAGATACATCAAATCAATGCAATCTAGCCCCAAATTTCTTAAACTACGTTTTAGCTGATCATCAAGATATGCAACAGTCATGCAATGATAACCAGATGTTACATCACCTTCTTTGATCACTCCTTTTTGCGTGTATTCACTTTTGATGTATTCCCAGAATTCTTGTTTTATATCAGCATCATTTGTGATGTAGCCATTTTTTGTGCTAATGAAAATTTGATCACGTGAGATTTTTCCTTCGTTAATTAATTCAGAAATTGCCTTTCCTACAGAACGTTCTGCTTTTTGTGCTCGATAGTTAATGGCAGTGTCAATTACATTAATTCCAGATAAAATGGATTGCTTAACTGCATTTTTTACAAGTTCATCTGTCTTCTCATCGGCTTCTCCAAGATATGTGCCGACGCCAACATTAGATAATGTGAGATTTTGAATTTGCTTAAAATTCAATGGATTTATGCCTGAATTTTTAAGGAATTTTTTTGTTCCATCAGATGTAGCAAAGCCTGAAATCATAAAAAATATCAAACCATACTGAATTTATGTCTAGAGCATTAAAATTAGAAACTAGGCAAAAAACTAAGTACAAACAATGCACCAGTAATCCTACTAAACATCAGTGCGGAAGACATGAAAGGTACTAGTTCATCTATAGAGTTAAAATTTTTCTTCAAACCCAAACCAGCCTTTATCACTAATGGAATGCTAAACAATGTGATAAAAGACAAGATTGGAAAAATACCAATAGAAATACCAAATATAATCGAAGAATACGATATTGCAGGAAATATCCAGAACAGAGACGCTGCATTTTTTTTGCCTACTGTGATAACCAGAGTTTTTCTTCCTTTAGATTTGTCTGCATCATGATCAGGAAATGATGCAATAAAAAGAACAAGCGATGATAAAACGCCTACAACTATTCCACCTAAAATGGATTCTAGTGTTATTTGATTTGATTGGATAAAAAATGTTCCAAGTACAATCATAGTACCCTTTACTGCAACAAAAAACTCTGCTAATCCAGAGTCCACGATTTTAGTAGAATAAAAATAGATAGATAAAATGGCAAAGCTCAAAATCACTGCAATAATTATTCCATCAGTCAATACAAAATAAAATCCAATCACAGAACCTAATATCAAAAATCCAATTCCAGTACGATAAACAGATGACGGTTTTAGTAGTCCTTCAGGCAAAACGCCAGTTCCACCACTCATTTTAGTTCTCTTTGTTGCTGTATCAATTCCTCTTTTGTAATCCCAATAATCATTTAACAGATCAACACT
>SCUP01000112.1 GCA_004297665.1 Nitrosarchaeum sp.
GATATTGCATTTTTATCATCTGCTGGAAGCATTTGTTTTTTCATTGATGATACTTCACCTGGAAAAATAATGACGCCGATTGGAAAAATATTGGGAAACATTGATGCACTAAAAGATGTGAAACCTGGAGATGTTTTTTGTCTCTATGAAGAAACTGCTTGATATATGTGATGACCACTATATCCGCCAACACGTTTGACAAACCCTTTCTTTGTAGATTCTATTAAAAATGCATTTGCTGCTGAAATTTTAACTCCTGTTTGTCTTGCAAGATCATGACATGTTACAACTTTTGAGCTTTGAATTATCTTAATTGCTTCTTTTTCATTTACCATTACTGTAACCTCTGCTTTACGTGGTCCGCCTTCTCCCTTATCTTTTCTACCCTTTTTTGAATCCTTTGCATCTTTAGCACCTTGGGTCTTTTCTTGTTTTGCTGCGGTTACTTTTTTTGTTCCACCCATAATCTCAGAAAAAAATATTCCTCTTATAAACGATGTATACCATTGAATCTACCCTATTTTGTAATCCTGATGTAGATCATATCTGTAAAATTTTCAAATATAAATAACATCTTGTTTATGCATAATCATGGGAATTGTTTCAAAAGGTGCTAAATGCAATGTCGATGGCTGTGACAAAGAAGGCACTCGTTCATTAAACACCACCAAAGTAGAAAATGCAGGATTACATGTAAGTTCTGTAGGCAAAAAGACTGTTCTCTGCAAAGATCATTATAAAGAATGGAAAAAAGAATCCAAAGACGATAGAGACTTAGAACGCGCTCGTTTTGACAAGTTTTAATTTTTCTTTTTCTTTTGTTTTCTGCTAGTACCTGGTGTCTTCAAATAATCTGATTGTAGTTTTTCATAATATTTTCCCAATTTTTTATACAATCTCTTTGGCTCTCTTGGTTTTTGATTGCTAAGTACATACAATGCTAAAATTGGAAATGCAATTGTTGCATCTGCATAAACTGTAATCATGTCATGGTGTGCGTCTTGTACTTTGCCCCAACTTTTTCCTTCCTGCAGCGTTGCACCAGATAAACCCCCTGTGTCTGGTCTTGCATCTGTGATTTGTATTACATAGTCTTGTCCTCCATCATTTCTTTGCAATATTTGATCTAAGAGAGGACCTGTCTGTTGTGCTGTATTTTTTGGAACTCCTCCACCAAGCTCCAATATCCCTGATTTTTTTGAATTGTATAAAATTGATGCTTGCTCTATTATCTCTTTTACAAAATCTAAACTATACACTTTATCATGCAATCTGTGCACTGCCAGGTTCATTGCCAATGAAGAGTCTTTCATGGTAGAGATGTACACCGGAACATCATAGTCATATGCCGTTGTGATGAAGCTTTTTTCTGGATACTTTGATTTTTCTTTACTGATTTTGCCCAACAAATTACAAAATTCTGCGGTTGTAAATGGCTTGTCTGTAAAATCATTTGCAAACATTTTTTGTATGATTAGATCCTCTGCTTCTAATGTTTCATGAAATTTTATGTATACGTCTCTGATTCGTACAATCTCGTTTTCATATAATTTCATGTCATCTACATCAAAACTCCCCTGTTTGACAGGTAATCCCCATGCAAAATGATCTTCGTGATAAACATTGGCGCCAGTTGTTACAATCCAATCTATAAATCCGCGTTCAATCAAAGTCTTGATAATTCCACCAAATCCTACAGGTGTCATTGCTCCTGAAACAGTAAGGCAGATGGTTGCATCTTCTTTGATCATTTTTGCATATAGTTTTGCAGCTTCGCCTAATTGTCTGCCGTTATATCCAGAACTTGCAAAAACATCCACCAGATCTTCTATTGTCATCTTTGGGTCTAGTTTGATATGCGGTATGTCTTTGCCATGAAATTTGTGTGGGTCCACTTCTATCCACAAAATTTTACTGTAAATAATACTTGTGATTTTGGTTTTCAAAAATTTAATACTGTAATTAATAGTGTTAATGATGTGAATTCTAAAGTTTTGGATCTGATAATACTTGTACTTACTTCGTTATTTTTTATTGGGTTATTAGCATTTGAATATCCTTCATTGGGGCTAGAAACTCCAATTTTGTCTATATCTGATGAATTTAAAGAATTTTTTGAATTTTTGATATGGCCAATTCTTGCATTACTTACTCTTGATCTTATCATCAAGTATAGAAAAATAAAGAATACCAAAAAATTTGTAAAAAAACACTGGATTGATATTTTGATGTTGGCATTAATTCCTATTTTTTCGATATTCAAATTTTTAAAAATTGGTCTAAGTGTGATAAAGCAATTAAAAACTATAAAGATGGGTGCTAAAATATTTCATAAAACAAAAAAGATCTCTCAGCAAAAATAATTTTTAAAGCATATTCGAATAATACGTCCTTTTAATATTTTATTTCATCAGTCTTGGAACTAATATGTATGCAAGTAAAATTATCTCAGCTTTTCCAAGAATCATCATAATTCCAAAAACTATTGTCATAAATGGTTCAAGTGCAAAACTGACTGTTCCTGCACCGTGTCCTGTACCTGTTATTGCAGAAACACCGTCAAAGAACGCATTTTGAAAGTCATATCCAATAGATGCCATATGTGTTGCAACTAATAATGGCATAATGAGTAACGGCGCCAATATTATAATTCCGGATATGATGTCTTTTCTATCTGATTCTGATATGTTTGCTGATTTTATGCCAAAAATGTATCGCACTTTAGATAACTGTGTCAACCTCAAAATCTTTATGCCTCCTGTTGTAGAGAAACCACATCCTCCAATTATCATGGCAATAATGATAATGGTAAATG
Organism: Nitrosarchaeum sp.; assembly: GCA_004297665.1. Taxonomy (GTDB): domain Archaea; phylum Thermoproteota; class Nitrososphaeria; order Nitrososphaerales; family Nitrosopumilaceae; genus Nitrosarchaeum. The sequence goes on from SCUP01000112.1 coordinate 2,816, forward strand.
ATACTGGATTCAAATTCTCAAGATTTATTGTAGCAAATCCTGTGGTGGTACTTGCTGAAACCATGTTGAATACACCATCTAACCAATTTACATCCATTGAGAAAATGAATATGATGCAAAAACTGATTAAAAGACAAAAATATACTGCAACTTCTTTTGTTAAGTTAATTGAAAGAAATTTTGTTCTAACAAATGCATAATGAAAACCAAATGGTAGTGCACCTAGTATCATTCCTGCAATCACCACAACAAATTCAGGCGTTGTAAATTCCTGAAATATTTTGGAATCTGGACTTGTGCCTCCGGTAGACAGTGCACTAAACGCAATAGCAAAGTCGACTAATATGTCTCCATCACCTAAATAGAATAACAGTAGTGCAATAATTACTGCATAAATGGAAAAAATAATTGTAATTATCGCAAATAATTCTTTTAGATGTGGAATGTTTCCTGAAATGAATCCTTTCATTGTGTTGATTCGTTTTTCTGAATAAAATGCAGTTACAATCAGGTAGATGAAGCTTAGTCCACCTACAAATTGAGCATATCCACGATAAAAAATAAAACTTTTTGGTAATTCTTCTGGATTTGGTAGCAATGAATATCCCGTAGTGGAAAATCCTGATGAGCTTTCAAAAAATCCATCAGCAAATAATTCTACAGGATCACTGGAATCAAATTGTATTACAAAAAGTTGAGGTATCATACCAAACAACACTAAGATTACAAAACTTGCAAATACAAGAATTGCAGTTCCTCTTAATGTAATTGGCTGCTTTTCACCATAGGAATTCATGAAAAATCCAGAAATTATGAGTAAAACTGACATTAGGTATATTCCTGTTGCAACTATTGGTTCATTTAGTAATGTCGCAACAATTCCTGGAATGAACATCAAGACACCTGTAAATTGCAAGACAACACCAAGATTCCAAATGACGCCCCAAAGTGTAGATTGTTTTTGTTGTTTTACTAGTGATTTTTTAACCAGATTTACTATTGTGTCCAAGTAAAGTATTCCTACGACTAAATTACTGTTTGACATTACTGCTAATTTTCTAATCTTTTTCTCACGCATTAATTCAAGTGCTTCTGAAAGAATTTGATTTTCTTTAATTGAAATTAAAGGAAACACCATGATGTCTCCTAATGTTGTTTTGGAAGGATTGACAAGAGATTCGCTTATTTTTGTTAAAATATCTTCATCTGTGACTATCCCTATAGGATTGTACGAATCATCAACTACAATGATCTCATCTACGTCTTTCTTTTTTAATACAGTACATGCTTCTGAAAGTTTTACCGATTCTGCAAGCATTAGAATATTGGGTCTATAATATTGTGATACTTTTTTGCTCAAGTAATCTGTAAGGCTCTTTTCTTGTGACAATTATCTTAAATTCAGAATTACTACAGATTAAGCTTGTGTCATATGATCTTAAAATAAATGCGATCTGGTACATATTTTTGCTTGTGTAAATATGAAAATTTTATTTCTTATTTGTATAATTTGACATTATTCTAAACCATGTTCAAAAAATACTAGAGAATGATTCTATGCTAATCACATCGTTCCAAGACACATGACATCTCAGACTAAACTTTAAACTCTAAATCCCTTATCTTATCTTGAGATTAAACTGACAAATTTCGAACATCGTTTTGGAGGCTATATGTAATAATGAATATTATTGATTTGCATAATCCTCAAAGAATAAACCGTAAACCTGATGGTGTTGAGGTGCTGTTTTCTTCAGGTAATTTTGTAGACCAAGGATTTTCCGTACATAAAGTTGAACTTCGTCTATATCTGGAAAAAATAGATGCAAAATTGGGACCTTATTCATTAATCACATCATTTGTTGAAACTGACAAGGGTTCAGTAGAGATGATTTATGATGAGGGATTTCGTGGAGAAGATTCCCTTAATCGTACTGTACAGTTTCTAATATCAAATTTGGGTATATCTGGATTGATTTTACGATCAATTATTACACTACGAGATCGGATTGAAAAACAAAAGGACTGATTCTATCTTTCCAATCACGCCTATGTGGTACTCTTTTTTCATCAGTAATGCGGCTTGTATAATTTAGGTGCAACCATGTATTTTATTAAATAATTCAAAAAGTAAACTTTTCAATCATATTTTATTATGATCCCGAATTAAATTGATCATATTTTTACGAATATCATGAAAGGCGATGTTTTACTACAAAATATCAAGGTAAGTGGGCTTGTTCCAGTATCTGCAGGGAAAAAAGCTAAAGAAACCAAACTGATGATTCGTGAAGCTATTCTTACCAAACTAGGCAAGAACATTGATAATGTAAAGAAAAGATGTGCTGGAAAACCCATGTCAATTAGCATAACTTTTTTCTTACACAAGGCAACACATACCAAAAAAGACTTGGATGGTCTTGCAAATAACGTCATTAAAATTCTTGGAGAGGAAATGTCATCAAAAAAAGATGCCCTAAAAGGATTGGAAATTGTGACTAATACTAATCTGATTCACAGAATAATATTAGAAAAAACCCTAGTCAAAAAAGATGAAAAAGAAGAGTTTACTTTTTCTATATATGAATGGGATTAAGACGTCTCTATTTTACATGATGCTATTTTACCATGTGAAAACTACAAAATCAGGCATGTCTTGAGCCATTTTACATTACATTGTAGGGAAAACTAGCCAAAGATTTAATTCAATTATTATTTGGTTTGAGATTATGCGTATATTACAACTACACTGTGACAGCATAGAATATACTCCTACAAAAAAAGAGATCAAAAGTGCTGAGGAGATTACCCCTGAAACAAAAAGACTAGAGGAAGTTGTTGTTGCATTTATAGCAATTGAACAAGGAGATGATTCTTCTGTTGCACAAAACGCAATATCTCAAATAAAAAATTCTATGGAAAAAATCGGTTGTAAAAAATTACTGTTATACCCATATGCTCATCTTAGCTCAAATTTGGCAGCCCCTTCAACTGCATTATCATTACTTAAAGAAATGGAGTCTTCTGCATCCGAGTTGGAAGTCTCTCATTCTCCATTTGGTTGGACCAAGTCCTACAAAGTTCAAGTAAAGGGCCATCCACTCGCTGAAAGCTCCAAAGTTATAACAAAAGAAAATACTGGAGAGAAAAATTCAAACGAAGAAAAGGAAATGACTTCTGATGCTCTAAAAGGCGAATCAAAGATTACATCTTATTGGAAAATACTTTCACCAGATGGAACATTGAGCAATATTGGCGATTTTAATTTTTCAAAATATCCAAAACTTGAAGTGCTTGCAAAATATGAATCTGCAAAAAAGAGAGCTGTAGATGAACCTCCTCCACATGTTGCATTGATGAAAAAAATGGCCATTGCAGACTATGAACCAGCTTCTGATTCTGGAAACATGCGTTTTTTCCCAAATGGTCGTTTGATTAAATCACTAATCGAACGTTATGTCACTGACCGAGTCAAAGAATATGGAGGATATGAAGTTGAGACTCCAATTATGTATGATTCTCATCACCCAAGTATGGTTAGTTATTTCAATAGATTTCCGGCAAGACAATACAACATTGATTCAGAAGGGAAAAAACTATTTTTGAGATTTGCTGCATGTTTTGGACAATTTCTAATGGCAAATGAATATCAAATGTCATACAAGAATTTACCTTACAGATTATACGAATTAACTCGTTATAGTTTCAGGCGTGAGCAATCTGGAGAACTAGTAGGATTGAGACGATTGCGCGCATTTACCATGCCTGACTGTCATGCCTTTTGCAAAGACATTGAGCAATCTATCCAAGAAATAAAAGTTAGATTTGATTTGTCACGCAATGTTCTAAAAGAACTTGGTATTGCAGACTCTGATTATGAAATGGCAATTCGATTCACTGAGGATTTCTATAATGAAAACAAGTCTTCCATTGAAGAACTAGTTAAGAAACATGGCAGACCTGTACTAGTCGAAATGTGGAAAGAAAAATTCTTTTATTTTGTTTTAAAATGGGAGTTTAACTTTGTAGATAGCATGGGAAAAGCATCTGCACTTTCCACTGATCAAATAGATGTAGAAAACGGCAACCGTTATGGAATTGAATTTGTAGATGAACACAATGTTCGTAAACACCCTATAATTTTACACAATTCTCCAAGCGGTGCAATTGAGAGAATAATCTATGTGTTATTGGAAAAGGCAGCGCAAGACATCAAGGAAGGACGAAAACCTCAATTCCAACTATGGCTTGCCCCAACACAAGTGCGTGTAATTCCGCTAAAAGAAGAGTTCTCTGGTATATGTGACACTTTGGCTGATAAAATATCATCTTATAATATACGAGTTGATATTGATGATAGAAACGAAAGCATCGGAAAAAGAATCCGAGATGCAGAAAAAGACTGGGTTCGCTATACCATTGTAATTGGAGAAAAAGAAGCAAATTCGGAAAATCTAAGTATTCGAGATAGACAAACAGGAGATGTTAGAGAATTGACATTTAATGATTTTATTAGTGAAGTAAGTGAGCAAACAAAAGACAAACCATTTACTGGACTAAACCTTCCAAAGTATCTCTCACAGAGACCGCAACTGATGGTGTAAAAATATGAGTTTTCTAGATTTATACATGAACCGAAATCCTATGATCACCGCATCTGGTGACGATTCTGAGCCTGTGGCAACTGTATTTGGAATTCCTTTTGACTCTACTCACTCTTACAAACCTGGATGCAGATTCGGACCTGATGTAATTCGTGATGCATTTAACAATATTGAGATATTTCATCCCAAATTTGGCATTGATCTTGAATCTGTAAACATTGAAGATTTAGGAAATACAACTCATACAGTTGTGGCAAGTGAGATGATTGACATGGTTGGTAAAATCACAAAAGAGCTAGTTGCAAAGAACAGACAACTGTTCATTTTAGGTGGCGAACACTCTCTCACATATGGCACATACATGAGTTTCCCAAAAGAGACTGGCTATGTTGTATTTGATGCTCATTATGACTTGCGTGATGAATATGCAGACATCAAATTAAGTCACGCTGCTTATCTTCGAAGAATTGTAGAAAAAAGAGGTGCAGATAATATATTACATGTTGGTGCACGAGCATTTGTAAAAGAAGAACTAGCATTTCTAAAAGAGCACAACATCAAAACAATCTCAGATAGACAAGTACGCGAAGGAAAAGGCCCCCAACTTTTAAAGGATTTTGCGTCTTCATTTGATTCAATGTATACTAGTTTTGATCTTGATGTGTTGGATCCTGCATATGCACCAGGTGTTGGAAATCCTGAAGCTGCAGGTATGACCTCTCGTGAACTCTTTGATTTGATCTATTCACTTGAAAACAAAAAAGTAACAGGTGTCGACATCGTGGAGCTAAATCCTCAATATGATAATGGGGCTACTGCATCAATTGCAGCAAAGATAATGTCTACTTTAATTGCTCTGAATTTGAATCGATTAAACTACCAATGAGTTGTCTCTTGATGTTTTTGCAATATGAAAAATTTGTTAATATCATCCAAATTACTTTATTAAAAAATCAGACTGGGAAAATTATATGTTAAATAATTTAAGAGATATACTGAAGCCTACACTTGAAAAAATTGGAAAGACATTTGCCTCAACAGGTCTATCCCCAAACTTTTGGACTGTGGTGGGTTTTGTATTTGCTATTATATCTGCATTAGTTTATGGACTAGGCCTTGAATTTGGATTGATTATTGGTGGGATACTGTTACTCGTATCTGGATTTTTTGATATGATTGATGGACAAGTGGCAAGAGTAACTGGCAAAACTTCCCAAAAGGGCTCTTATCTTGATTCCATGTTTGACAAGATTGCCGAAGTTGCAATATTTCTGGGGTTGCTAGTTGGTGGATATGCAGAACCATATCTTGTGATGCTTGCAATTACTTTATCGTTATTGGTAAGTTATGCCCGAGCAAAATCTGATGCATTAAACATCAAGCTACAAGGAGTTGGTATTGGAGAAAGAGCAGAGCGTTTACTGGTAATTGCCATTATTGGAATAATTGGATATATGGAGCCAGCAGTGATTATTGTAGTAATAATTGCTGGAATTACACTAGTTCAAAGAATGATTGTAACTGCTAAAAACATCAAAGAAAAAACTGAATAAATATCATCTTGAAAATAATCTTTCTATATTGGCTTGTCTTTGTCAATAAAATACAAATTAACTAACGTTTTTTTATATTGACAAGATTTACTAAATTGCCCAGCAATGAAGAATAATAGAGCATTGATTGATATACAAAATGATTCACTGTTTCACGATCTGAGCTAGGCAAAAAACTAAAATTTTAAATCTACAAAAAACAATATTGTTAACGGAGTTTACCACGTTGTCTTCTGCTGTCTTCAGATCTAATTTTTAGAATCTTAAAGTGAATTGCACATGAAATGCAATACCATTTCAATACTGTTGGTGATGCGATATATGCTCCTTGTGCACGTAGTTCTTTGGCCAAAGTATGTTCCACTAGATTTAGTCTAGATGTGACTTTTTTTGCTTTGTCTTTTGGTACTGTTGAACCACAGTTTGTACACTGTATAGTGCCTGATGATCCCTTACCTCCTTTTGTACGTCCCCTACTTGCACGCTTAAGTGGCATGCACACAATCGAATTTGCCTCCTTATAATCTTGCGTATGATTAAGAAAATTGGGCTGGGTCTATTTTTGTTATTTAATCAAAATCCAATCATGTTTTAATGCCAGATTCAGTATTTCTTATTGATACATAATGCGTGGTTTGTGTCATGTCTGCTTTAGATCAAATATGGATTTGGTTATATTGAAGGGCATTATACTGTGCCAAGAATGTCTTGAAAAAAAGAATGCAAAAAACTAAATCGATATTATTTGAAATTATAACCAATGAAACTAGCATTATTTTCACACTGTGCAATTGACACAATTACTATTGATGGTACAAATCATGAGCAAATTGGAGGTGCTGCATGTTATGGTGGGTTGACTGCCAGACAGCTTAAATTTGATGTTGACCTTTACACCAAATTTGGCAGGGACTTTCCAATGCAATATTTGACTCAAAATAAAATTCATTTTGAAAATGCAATATCTGAGAAACTTACGACTCGATTTGCAATAGACATCACAGGTTCAGATAGAACCCTCAAACTATTGCATGAATGCGAACCAATTGAATACACTACCATAAACGCAGATGGTTCTTTGATCACACCAATATTTCATGAAATTACTGCTAATGTATTTACTAAAATAAAAAAAGACTCCAGTTTTACTCTAGTTGATCCTCAAGGATTTTTGAGGCGAGTGGATTCAGATAAAAATGTAATTTTAGAGAACACTGTACTTGATTTATCTGATGTAAATGCAATCAAGGTAAATCCCGATGAGTCTCAAAGAATTGTTAGTGGGTCTCATGATGAGATGATGATGGCACTACAGAAAAAAGGTGTAGAATATGTAATTTTTACAAACAAAACTGAAGTCTCATTACTAGTAAAGGACAAAGTCTATTCTATAACATTGCCAAACAAAGAAGTTTATGATACTACTGGCATTGGAGATATTTTTTGTGCAACATTTTGTTGTACAATGCTAAAGGAAAAAGACTTTCTTTGGGCATTATGTTTTGCAGGAGGAGCTGCACAGGCTGCACTTGACTCAAAACAAGTAGGCCTGCTAAAAATACCTCAAAAGAGTGCAATTCAGACCAATGCTTCTTATTTTTACAATCTAGTAAAATATAGAACGATTTAGCACTTTATCCTTTTATTGTACTCCTAGTTTCATTTCTCTGTGCAAATAGGAATCTATGGTTCTGGTACGACAGACTCTGCAGCAAAGATCATAAAAAAAATTTTAGATGACGCAGAAATTGAGTCATTTGTAATTGCTGCAAAATCCAAAGTAAAACAAGCTGATTGTATTTTGGTGTTGGGTGGGGATAAGGGAGTTCGAAATTACTTTCATAGATCCTTTGATTCAACAACGCCTGTTTTAGGAATAAGTGAAGGTGAATCTAGCGGGTTTTTAGCTCAGGTAGATCTTAGGGAATTTCCCTCGTATGTAAGAATACTAAAAAAACAAAATTATACGGTAGAGGAAGTTCCAAGACTAGGAGTAAAAATTGATGGAAAAAATGTCTATCCTGTCTTAAATGATGTTGCAGTATTTTCATCAAAAAGTGCAATGCTTATGGAGCACACATTACGTGTAAATGACGAGGAAGTATGGCACGATAACAGTGATGGAATTATTGTATCCACACCAATTGGTTCTTCTGCATATTCAATGTCTGCTGGTGGACCTATGTTGTTTCAGGATTCTGGTGTATTTGAGATAATTTCAGTGAACTCTTTAGATATTACACGAAGACCAATCATCGTATCAAATAAAAGTTCTATTCAAATTAGTGATATTTCAGCTAGATTACATTGTGAAGTTGTTCTTGATGGATTAGATAGATACAAAGTAAACAA
>SCUP01000369.1 GCA_004297665.1 Nitrosarchaeum sp.
ATGGATCCTGATGTGTTGTTAATGGATGAGCCATTTGCAGCACTTGATGCACAAACAAGAGATCTGTTACTAGTTGAAATGCAATTGATTTGGGAAAAAACCAAAAAGACAATTCTGTTTGTAACTCATAATGTTACCGAAGCTACAGTACTTGGAACTAAAGTTGCCGTATTTAGTAATAGACCTTCTACAATTAAAAAAATAATAAATGTTGACTATAAACGTCCACGACTTGTAGAAGATCAAAATCTTTTTCCGCTGCAACAAGAAATTTTATCTGAACTGCGACCTGAGGTAAAGAAAAGCTAAGTGATATTTTATGAAAAAAATTACTTTGACAAAACAAATTATTTTCTATATGGTACTCATATCTATTTGGCAGATTGTCTCGATGACAAATATCTGGCCCAATAATCTTTTTCCTTCTCCATATGAAGTGGCTGAAGATTTAGTGTATACTGCATCTGATGGAAGTCTGTTCTTTGGAATAGGAACTAGTATTTTGAGATTGATAATTGGATTGGCAATTGCAATAGCCGGTGGCATGTTACTTGGAATTTTTATGGCAAGAGTGGAGATTGTAAATCAAACCATAGGCTCATTGGTTTTAGGATTGCAATCAATTCCCTCTGTTGCTTGGGTCCCACTTGCAATACTTTGGTTTGGATTAACAGATGGCGGAATTATCTTTGTTACTGCAATTGGTTCGATGTTTGCAGTAACAATTGCTACCTATACTGGAGTCAAAAATATTAATCCACATTATATTGAGGCTGCAAGAAATATGGGCGCAAAAGGAACTCAACTGGCTATCTACGTCTTGATTCCTGCAGCATTTCCATATTTGATTTCTGGTTTCAAACAAGGTTGGGCTTTTGCATGGAGAGGAGTCATAGGTGCTGAATTATTATTTTCATTTCTAGGATTAGGATTTTTGCTCAATGTAGGACGACAACTAAATGATATCTCTCAGGTATTTGCAATAATGTTGGTAATTATGATGGTTGGTATTGCAATTGATGGAGTGATTTTCAAGAGACTTGAAAATAAAGTCATGTCTAGATGGGGATTGCGCTGAGTTAGGTATACATTTCTATCAGTTAAAAAATATTCAAAATTCTAAACTTGAAAAAAAGTAGTACTGCGAATTAGGTTGTTTAATTGTATTTTTTGCATAAATATACAAAATTTCTCCCCTTGCCTAATTTCAACACAAGTGCCAATTCATCTGTGTATGGATGATTTTTCTCAAAAGAGTTAAACTATATGGAAACATTCTAAAAATAAATTGGTACAAAAAGAGTCTTTTCTTACTGCATTGCAAAACAGAATCTTGCTTTTTGATGGAGCAATGGGAACTGAGATTCAAAAATATAATCCTAAACCTGAAGATTTTCCAAATAATCAAGACGGATTTAATGATGGT
>SCUP01000113.1 GCA_004297665.1 Nitrosarchaeum sp.
AGGCTATGATGATACACATATTGATATTTTATTACGAGATATACAAAAATACAAAATAGAACTTGAAGATGCAAGGCCGCAAAAAGAACAACTCAAAGTAAAACAAACACAACTACAGAAAGAAATTACAGAACTTAGAATAAAATTAGAAACAGAAACTCCAAAGATAGAAAAAATCAATCAATTGGAATTAAGAAAAATAGAACTGCAAGCATATGCAAAAGAAGCTATTCAAGAAATTCAGCGTGAGATAACCGAAAAAGAGCGTAAAATACGTGATTGTGAGGGATGTTTTGAGCATATAAGTCTGAAAAAAGACTTAGAATCAAAGATAGAAAAAATAGAGTCAGCTGTAGAAGGAGCTCAAAAAAAGATACAGGAACTAACAGGCCAAATTGCATCACTTAAGGAAAAACAAGCACTTGCTGAAAAGATTCAGTTAAAGGATAACAGATGCCCTGTATGTGATTCAAAAGTTGAAAAACTAACCCCATTATTTCAAGAAGAACATCTAAAACAAGAAATTGTATTTCTTAAAGAACAGATGATTGCAACAGAGAAAGAGTGTACAATGTACAGTCAAAAAAGAATTGAATTTTCTCAAAAACTACAAAATGCAAGAGATGCTGAAGCAACATTAAAGGCACATTCCATCAAAGATCAAGAAGACATAAGAAAAATTCAAGAAGAAATAAAATTAAAGAAAGGAAATGTTCAAAAAAATCCTTTATCTATTAATGGAAATCTATTAGAAATATCTCAAATAGATTCACATGCAAAAATGATTTTTGAAAACATTACAAAATTGGAACATGAAATAAAAGGATTTAATGAAAAGGAATTTGTAAATCTGAAAGAATCAATTAATGAAAAACAAACTGATCTTTCACAAGTAGATCAGAATCTAGGTGCAGTAACAGAAAAAATTGCAAAATATGAAGAACAAATAGAGTTAATGCAAAATGCTGTTTCTAAGCTTAAAGTAGTTAAAAAATATGTGGGAGAATTAGATACTATTCAAATGAATATATTTAGCAGAGATGGTCCAGTTGCAACTAGCCTTAGATCATGGGCACTCAATACTATTTCAACAAAATCTTCTGAATATCTCACATTACTTAATACAAAAATTCAAAGAATATCACTTTCAGAGAAAGCACGTGATATCTCAATCACATGTTATTCTAAAAATGAAGTATTAGATTTAGAATCACTTAGTGGTGGAGAACAAGTTAGCGTGGCACTTGCACTGAGATTGGGAATGGCAAGCTTACTTGGGGCATCAAATCTTAATTTAATGATACTTGACGAGCCTACAACACATTTGGATGCAGAACGTAAAAAATCACTTGTTGATGTATTGTCTCAATTATCAGACATTACAAATGTTGGAAAGCCAATGCAATTTATCATAATTACACATGATTCAGAAATATTTGAAGACTCTAATGTAGAAAGAATATACAAATTTGAATCAACGGAACAAGGAAGCAAAATAACTGTACTTTAAGACGATTTTAATTTACAATAACTTTGCCAGTCATCCAAGGATGTAGCATACAATGATAATCATATTGCCCAGACTCTGTAAAGACAAACTCCCATTTTTGATCTGGCATCAACATTCCTGAATCAAAAAGACCATCATGAAGTGCAGGCGAACCGCTAGTTACTGTGTGAGCTGCAGAATCAGTATTAATCCAAACTACAGGCTCTCCAGAATAAATTTCAACTTGATAAGGAAGATAACACTCATTGGTATTTTCACATCCTGGAGAAGATGCACCTTGTGCCATTGTAACTTCTACAGGAGCTGCGCGCTTTTCTGTTGGTACAACTTCTGGCTCAACTGGAACAACAACTTCAGGTTCAACTGGCGATGGTTCTCCAACTGCAATTTCATTTACAGTCATATCTTCAATTTCATTTACAATAATTTCTCCAGTCATCCAAGGATGAACCATGCAAAAGTAAGGATATTCCCCTGATTCATCAAATGTAAATTCAAAAGTAGTTCCTGACATAAACAAGCTAGAATC
>SCUP01000012.1 GCA_004297665.1 Nitrosarchaeum sp.
CACTTGAATTTAACAGTAACTTTTCTAATTTTTAATTAATTTATTAGGAAATATTAAATTCTGCTCTGAATCAATTACTTTATGAAGATTAATTGGTTTAAACCTACATTTCTCACAAAAATGGAAATTGATATGCCTCATCTAGTGTCTGTACTGAAAAATCAACTATCCCAGATTCAAGTAGATGAAAATAAGAAAATTCTGAAAACTATTTTGGATTTTTTTGAAAAAAACGATTTCTCATTACTTTCTTCCCAAGAGATATATTTTTTAAAAAATTCAAAAGAAGATATCTGGGCTGATTATCTAATTTTTAGATACAAATTCAATTTTTATCCTAAATTGCATATAGTATCTGATTTTCCAAATTATATATCTATAGAACCCGTGTCTGCATGTAATTTACGATGTGTGATGTGTTATCAAAGTGATAATACCTTTACTGGAGATCAAACTTTTATGGGTATGATGAAACTTGATCTATTTAAAAAAATTATTGATGAAGCATCATCCAACGGAACAAAAGCTATAACATTAGCTTCTAGAGGTGAACCTACTTTACATCCGCAATTATCTGAAATGTTGGAATACTGTTCTGGAAAATTCTTGGAAATCAAATTAAATACCAATGCCACGAAACTTACTGAAAAATTAATTCATAAAATATTACAGAGTGGAATTACTGACATTGTATTTTCTGTTGATTCATACACCAAAGAAAATTATGAAAAAATTCGACTAAAAGGAATATTTGATGAAGTTTTAAACAACATAAAAAAATTTAAAGAAATAAAGGATACATTTTATCCAGATTTAAAAATTGCAACTAGAGTTAGTGGTGTACAAGTTGACAAGAATCAAGATCCTGAACTTTTCAAGAATTTTTGGGAAAAACATGTTGATCATGTAGTTATGGTACCAATGTCTCCTTGGTGGGATACATATAACAATTCTACTAGTATAGCCGGTAAAGATACATGTGGATTTTTGTGGCAAAGAATAAACATTTGGTATGATGGAAAATGTAATCCATGTGATACTGATTATAAAAGCACATTATGTGTTGGAGATTTAAATGAAAATTCTATTAAAGAAATATGGCATAGTGAAAAATATACGAAGATTCGTGATATGCATTTAACAAAAAACCGCCAAAACTGTTATCCCTGTGATAGATGTCCCTTTGAAAGTTAAGATAGGTATAATCGGATACAAAAACCACGCCGCTAAACTAATAAATTTAATTCAGGAACGTACTGATAGTGAAATAAAATACATTTTTCATCCAACCAAAAAATTTGAAGATTCAAGATCTACAAATAATCTATCTGATCTATTTACATGTGATTCAATAATTATCGCATCACCTAATGACACTCATTATAATTATATCAAACAGTGTTGTGATGAATATGATGGCTATCTATTTTGTGA
>SCUP01000353.1 GCA_004297665.1 Nitrosarchaeum sp.
CGCCAAGTTCTTGTGGCAATCTAATGAATTGCCACTTTCGAAATGCTTCTGCATCAAGTGCAGGATCTCCAGTACTAGGATATGTAATTACTTCAGAATGATTAATAGGAAATGTTTTGACGTTAGCTTGAGTGCCATCAGGCAAGATGACTTTAACTTTTTCAAGAGTAGCCTGTGAAGGATTTGGCATAAAATTTCCAAATGGGACAAAAGGAGCAAATGCCAGACCTGTACCTGCAGCTCCCATTAATTTTAGAAAATCTCTTCTAGATAATCCGCTAGACTTTTTTGTCCTCTGCTCAGACATTCAAGCTGTCGTACTCGCCGAATTGCTTATAAATCTTGTTCAGTTATTTGTTGGATTTTTGTCTAAGAATTAAAAACAGAACAACTCCGATCGTAATTCCAACTCCAATACCAATAGTTAATCCAATGTTAAAAGAGGAATCATTTGCATCATCTTGAATTACAATTTGAGAATCATTATACATTGTTTTATTAGAAAATTCAGATGTTACATTTTCTATAGAATTGATGATTTCTGTTTTATTTGAATTGTCTTGTATTGATTGAATCTCTGAAGAAATGTTAGAAAATTTAGCTGCAAGTATAATTGGCTCAGTAGTTGAATTTCCACCAAATAATGTAGAATGAGCTAAAAGAGTGTAAGTTCCTGTTTGATTAATTGGAACATAAAGTATAGTAGAAGTGTTATCTTTGTTTTTGACAGGGAAAAATCCACCGCCTTGACTAAAAATAGAGTTACCTAACCAATCAAGTGAAGGCCAATCAAGAAAATGACCAAATACTCCTGAGGGCATATTGGTTTGAACTATTCTTCCTTTAGGATCCATGACAAATACAGACAAGTTTGTGTCATCAGTTTTCCAGGATAACTCTATTGCTGCAGAATTTATTGAGTCATCTTTAATATCAAAATAATACTGTCGCC
>SCUP01000114.1 GCA_004297665.1 Nitrosarchaeum sp.
AACCAGGTAAATACGATTACTTTTGTACAATTCATACCACAATGCGTGGCACAATAACTGTGTCATAGCCTTTTTTTATTTTTCTAATAAATTTTACAAAAATATTCAATTGGGAATTTCCTTAAATAAAATACTCTCTTAGGAAAAAAATGCCAGAAAGAATTACATTTTTGTTAAGAAGTGATCTTTCTCATAAATTATGGTTAATACAGATTAACCCAATTAAAAAATCAGAAAATGCAACTAGATTTTCCAAAAGGAATAATGAGACAATAGAAAATAATAAGAACAATCTAAAGTTCAATGGGAGTAAAAAATAATTTGTCAAAGATTGCAGTATTTGTAGGATCAGTCAGATCTGATAGAAATGGAATTTTTGTAGCCAGATGGATTGAAACAAAGTTAAAAGAAAGAAATCATGATGTATTTTTTATTGATCCCATGGAACTTCAGTTCCTTTACTGGATAGGATGTACAAAGAAATGCATAGTCCTGAACCAAAATACCAGAAATTACACGAGATGATTAAGAATTCGGATGGATACATTCCAGTAACGCCTGAATATAATCACACTACCTCTGCTGCATTAAAAAATATCCTCGATTATTGTCTGGAAGAATATTTTTTCAAACCTTCTGCTATTGTGTCTTATTCGGCTGGTTCTTTTGGGGGAATAAATGCAGCACAACATTTGAGGCAGATCTTTGCTGAACTTGGTGCATCGTCAATCTCATCATCATTTCAGATACCAAAAGTACAGGAGGTATTTGATAAAGGGGGAAATCTACTAGATGAAGAATATAACAAAAGAATCAAGCGGTTTCTTGACGAATTTGATTGGTATGTTGAGGCTTTCAAAAATCAGCGAGCAAAAGGAACTCCATACTAATTTTTTATTATATTCATACTATTTCATCTTGATGTAGTTTAAAATGAATTTGGGTATTTTGTTAAATATCTCAAATCATATCCATGGTATGGATAAAAAAGTTGAACAACCGCAAAACCAACTAGAGGAAAAACACATCTCAATTTGTGATGTCATGAAAGGAGACACATCAGAAATAATACAAAAGTTAGAATCTAATGTGCCTTCACTTGTTCAAAACTATTCTGACTTGTATACTGCATATCTTCACATGTTTGATGATCTTTTTGGAACATGTTACATGGCAGAAAAGGAATTTTTTGACAAACTGAACATTGATCAAAAAATCCTAAAGGAAATCAAGAGAAACTCAGACATGATGAAAAATCAATATCTAAACAATATTGACATGACCACAAAGTTCTTTGATGTTTATGTCCAGATGAGAATCTCGGCGGTAAAATCAGTTGATACATACATACACACTATGATGGATTCATATGCAAAAACACTCTCACAGTTCAACCAAACTATGAATTCATCAAAATAATTTTTTGTCATGAACACTATTGCTGAAAAATTCATCAGTATACAAGAAAATAAGATAAGATATTTTGAATATGGCACCTCTTCTAATACCGTTATATTTGTTCACGGATTAGGTGCTTCTGCAGAAAGATGGGAAACCGTAATTCCATATTTTAAAGAGAATTATCACGTAATAGCACTAGATCTACCAGGTTTTGGATTGAGTGATAAACCTTCTATTGATTATACTATTGATTTTTTTGTCAAAACTCTCTCCGAATTCATAATCAAACTTGGAATTAAAAATAACATCATAATTGGTTCATCGCTTGGAGGTCAGATAACAACAGAATTTGCCATATCAGAACCCCAACTAATCAATAAAATGATTCTAGTTTCACCATCAGGCGTTGTAAACCACTCTACTCCTGCACTTGATGCTTATATTGCTGCAGCAATCTCACCGATTAAAAAAAATGTAATGAATGCATTTTCAATGATGGGCGGATTAAACAAAGAAATTGAACCTAAAACAGTAACTGAATTCATACAAAGAATAAACATGCCAAACGCAAAAAAGGCATTTCTCTCAACCATCATGTCTAACAAAGAATCAAAGATAACATGTGAAAAACTTGCAAATGTATCTATTCCCTCTTTGGTCATATGGGGAGACAGTGATCCTGTAATTCCAAAAGAGAATTCTGTTCTGTTTTTTTCATGTATAAAAAAATGCCAATTTGTGGAAATGAAAGAATGCGGTCATACACCATTTGTGGACAAGCCAAAAGAATTCTCAAAAATTGTACTAGAGTTTCTGAAAGAAAAATAACACAAAATCTGGATTTATAAAAAATGTATCTATATGCGGTTATTTTCCTTTCTAAACTTGTCGATAAAGTAGAACATTAAAATTAATTTTTCTTATACAACCAAATGATTATGGTTTTGATGCCTGTTGTGGATTTGGTTTGTCTTCTCATCATGATGAAATCTAGACATTAAATTGGTATTGGGTTTTCTGTCTTTTTTGTAGTAATTTTCACTCTGTATGACAATTGATCTTTTACATCTGGTTTTGGATCATAACATTGACCGCACATAGGACGTATGACTTTAGCCTCATAATCTATCTCTCCAATGCAGTTATTGCATTTTATACATCGAATTACTTGTGTATCGTATATGTTCAAATTAGGATTCAACCTTCTTTAAAGAAAAAATTTCCATCCAGTGATCTGAATTTTTTAATGCTTGATTTATATTGTTTACCAACTCTTCATGATCACAATCATTTTTGATAACACCAAATATCGCATTATTGTTTGGTGCTGGAATTGTGATGAATTTTTGGTTTCCACGTTGTGTCATGCAATAATTTACAGGCCCCAAGTACTCATCAAAATCTTTCTGCATGGAACCTCTTAGAGCGATCTTCATAAAGAACATCTCCTTTTTATCTCTAGGCATGTTAATGGGGTCATCTCCAAGAGATTCCACTAGTCTGCCTCTTGTATTGATAAGACAGATAAACTTTATTTCCGAATTTAATATTTTTCTAGAAAGAATATCTTGATTACTTGAAATTACAACTGACACATCTCGCTAATTGTTTTAGTGTTTATAAATCCGTGCAAATGTATGCAAGAAAATAATTGCAGATGTTTGCACAACTTTTTATGTAAAACAACACTAAAGATATTAGACATTCAAAATGAGTAAAAATGAAACAAGTACAGATCAACATAAAACCATAAACGCACTGAAGGAAAACTACATTAGACGAATTGATGAGGTGGATTCTTTTTACAAACGTTTTGTAACAATGCATGCTGAAATAAATACCGAGTTTTTGTATGGATGGCTAAATACAGCGCAGCATTACTTGGATTTGCAGAAAAAATACTCTAGCCAATATCCTGAGTGGATTTCTTTCGATATCTCATCTAAGATCATAAAACAAAATACAGAGGCATTAATTCAGACGGTGCATAATGTTGACTCGATTTGTATTGACAGCATGAAAAATATGAAAAGCAATATGGCTAAAATAAACAAAAGTTCAATCCAAGGTATGCAAAACATGGAAAGATTCTACGATATTTACAAAAACAGCAATACTATTCAAAATAATAATGAAGTGATGTCAGAATCTAAAAAGATTGTTGATTTGAAATAGTTTTTATTTAGCAAAAGTCGTGTTATTTCATATTCGAGGATACAGATTAAAAAGTAGCAGTAATTTTTGCAATCACTGTTGTTTTGGTAAATTCAGTATCTGCTTTTTTTCTTACCAATTCCCAAAATATCTTACGTATCAATTCATCTATTAAAATAGAGGCATTTTGGCCCAGATTATGTTTAATAATAAAAGAGCGAACCCCATCTAAAACACGATCTTCTACTGAAACACCAGCCATTCTACAGTAAACCTCAAGGATCTCCAAACAAGAATGTATGTCGAATTTTTTCTTTGATACTAGTGCCCAATCTCGTATAATGTTAAAAATGATGTCAACTGCCTCTCCTCGCCTTACTTCATCGAGGTGTAGTAAAATATGTTGTAAACTTTCTTCAGGAACTCTAAACATCTTGATTTTATCTTCATATTTGTCCCATAACACGTATTGTGTCAATAATTGATTGACTAGTGCATTTGTAGAGATAAATTTTGTTTTTGCTTGTTTTTCAACTTCATAGATGATGTCTTCTGTAATTCGAAATGAAACAGTACGGGTTTTGACTTTGTCTTCTATGTCAAAATCCCAATCATAAACATATAAAAGAATTTATCCATTTTTTATTATCAATATCGAGAATCAACTAATGTTTTTTATACATCTGTTATGGCTTTACAAAATTCATAAGGTTAATGTCATTTTTCTATCAAACAATTTATTTTGTAACAAAAACATAATGAATCTATGTGATGTTTGCTAGTAAAAGCAGACATATTGAGAAATTATATTTTTGAAAAAAACAAATCTCATTATGATGCATTATTTTTTTAATGCTAATGTGATTCTTTTTTGAAGAGACTTGTTACCAATTTCTGGAATTATGTTGTTTTCTCCGAGTTTACTTGTTGGTATGGTGTTGGCAATAGCCACTGCAACAGCATATAAGATATCTAGAGTTATTTTCTTAATTTTAAGATCTAATATTGCTCGCATTATATATGGAAAAACAAGCGCATTGTTAACTTTATTTGCATAACTAAAGCTTCCTGTTGCCACAATTCTTGCACCAGCATTTTTGGCAATGGTTGGATTAATTTCGGGATATGGATTTGTAAGTGCAAATACTATTGCATTTTGATTCATTTTTTTTATCATCTTTGTTTTTAGCAGATTTTTTATTCCAGAGACTCCAATAAAGACATCGGCTCCAACAATAACATTATCCAAATACCCACGTTCATATTTATTTGTAAACTCTGCAATTTCATTTTTGTATTTGTTCATGCTTTCTTTTCGACCTTTGTATATTGTACCTTTTGAATCCAAAACTATGATGTTTTTACATCCTGCAAAATAAAGTAATTTTCCTATACCATATCCTGCAGATCCAGCTCCAACTATGACAATCTTAATTTCTGAAATTTTTTTATTAACTACAATTAGAGAATTTAGCAGTGCAGCTAGCACAACTACAGATGTACCATGTCTATCATCATGAAATATTGGAATGTCAAGTGACTCTTCTAATTCATATGATATCTCTAACACCTTGGGAGATTCTATGTCCTCTAGATTTATTGCTCCAAACACAGGAGATATTGCCTTAATTGTTTCTACAATACGTATTCTATCTGTAGTATTAAGACAAATTGGAAATGCACTGATATTCCCATATTCCCTATACAAAACAGATTTTCCCTCCATTACTGGCAATGCTGCATCAGGTCCAATGTTTCCTAGTCCCAATATTCTAGTTCCATCCGTGATAATTGCCACATTATTTTCTTTTGAGGTTAATTGGTATCTCATGTTTGGATGATTAAAAATTTCTTTACATACTGCAGCTACACCAGGCGTGTAAATTAACTGCAGATTCTTTTTAGTTATCTTTTTGATTTTTGATCCTACAAATATTTTCCCTTGTAGTTTTTTGTGAAATGAAATGGCGTCTTTTGGCATATCCTGACTAAATCCGATACTTAATGAACATTACCCCAATTGAATTAGATGTGTATTTTATCATGACTCATTACGATGTGATTTTGGATTGATCTTTGTATACTTGGTTACAACTACCACATTCATTTTTTCTTGTTCCAAACCAAATCAAAAATAATGGAATTGTCACATACATGAAAATTAAAGGAATATTTGAAGAATTTTTGTTCAGGACATACGTCAATATGCTAATTCCAACAATACCAAGTAATGAAATGCCTGAAATCATATTGATTTTGTCTTTCATTGTACTCATTCAATAGTCACCCCATTCCAGAATGCAATTCGTTCTTTGATTTTTTTTGCAAGAAATAATGGTTTCTGATAGTACCAAGCGCAATTTGGATTTGTTTTTCCATTTACAATAACTGACATATAACTTGCTTTTCCTTTCCACGGACATAATGTCGTAGTACTGCTTTCTTGAAAATACTCTTTTTTAATTGAATCATATGGAAAGTATGCATTACCCTCAACAAAAACAATATCATCGCTTTCAGCCAATATTGTATCATTCCATATTGCTTTCATGACTTTAATTGATAATTAAAATATTTAAGAAAATTCCCAATTCTTGATTACATAAAATTATCTTTTATTTTATTCAATAAGGAAACAGACTGGATAATCTACGCATGAATATTGATTCAAATTCTTTGAATTAATGATCTAATTTCAGAATCTATTTTTTTAATAAATTATTATCTTGTTTCTTACCTAGTTTTATCTATTCTAAACTTGTCTTTATGGTTTTTTGTGATTTTCTAACTATTACATAAGTTATACTGCCTAGAACAATTCCATATATGATGTGTGAAACTAATGATCCTGCCAAAAGCATTGGTTGCATGCTTTGTAATTGTTGCATAATCATATCCTGCGGAGCTCCTGGATTCATCATTTGCATTAGTTGAAGCATTGTTGGTGGCAATATGTTCATCATCATTGGTAAAAATATAACTGCAAATGAAATAATTCCTGTAACTATTCCCATGGAAATTCCTTTTTTAAAACTCTTGAGTGATAGTTTTGATACATTAATTATTGCACCAAAAATAATTCCAATTATTATGCTAGGAACAAAATGAAGCATAATTCCCATCATTGCTGCATCTTCTTGGGTTTGACCCATCGTCATACCAACTAAAATTGGAAATAAATCTGAAGGTAAATTCATCATAGACATCATAGCCATCATAGGTACGAGCATAACAATTCCTGCAATTACTCCTGCAATTGCTCCTGCACCAATTCCTCTTTTAGAAGAATAACTTTTTTCCATATACTCTTGAAAATTTTTCTGTATTTAAGACAATTCCCAAATTCAATTAGAATAAAAAACTTGTTTGACTAGATGAATAATGGTTATTCATATGTTCCTAAGAAGGATTGTTCTTTTAACTATCAAGCATTTTACAAAAAATTATAATGATGTTTTAATTGATTTCATATTATTTTTCTAAATCTTGTAAAGAATCAAAAAACTCTATAAATTCTACAGTATGTGATGATTTTGTTTCCTCCCAGACTCTTTTGAATTTAGGTATTGTAAGAAAGATATGAACCAGTTTGTTCCAACGTTGCCACAAAAGAGGATCAATAGTTTTTGTTTTATGCAGTCTAAACATAAATTCAAAAAGATCTAAAAATGCAACAGAGACGTAATATTCTTCTGGTGTATCAACTAGCGAAAACCTTTTTGTAAACATTGGGCTTTGCATTGCCATGTTGGTAAACGTATCCGTATTTTCCAGTTTTAGTCTTGCTTCAATCACTTTGGTATAGATTTGTTGTTCACTTTGAATTCGCATATTTTTACGTACGTTTGCAAACTGAAGAATTGAAAGCAAAAGAATTCCTGCAAATATCAATGATGAAACTAACGGAATATATTCAAAAAAACTCAATTTGATTATTCTCCATTTTGTTTTATCTTAATGAATAACTTACTCTACATGATGATTATGTGATAATTGATCATAGAACCGTATTGACTTTATATTGACAAATTCTAACATGCCATACTTTGAAAGTTCTCTTCCAAATCCACTTTGTTTGATACCTCCAAATGGTACTCTAGGATCAGATACTAGCATGTTGTTAACAGAAACCATTCCAGATTCTACATCTCTTGAAATTTGTTCTGCTTTATCAAGATCTTTTGTCCAAACGCTTGCTCCTAGCCCAAATGATGATTCATTTGCAAGTTTTATTGCATTTTTTTCATCTTCTACTATAACTATGGATGCAACTGGACCAAATGTCTCTTCATGGTAAATTCTCATCTCCTTTGAAATATTTTTTAATATTGTTGGTTTGTAATAGTAGCCTTTGTCGCCTACACGTTTCCCACCTGTCAATATCTCGGCACCATTATCTATTGCATTTTTGACTTGACTCTCAATAGTTTCCAAACCTTTGCTATTTACTAAGGGACCAATATCAGTATCTTCAGAAATAGGATTACCTACTCTAAGCCGTTCAGTTTTTTGAATAAATTTTTCTATGAATTCATTTGCAACATTACTTGTTACAAAGAATCGTTTTGATGCGATACAGCTTTGACCACAGTTGATAAATCTGCCTTTGACTGCCCCTTCTGCTGCTTTTTCTATATCTGCATCACTGCAGATAATGAATGGATCACTTCCCCCCAGTTCCAAGACACATTTTTTGAGATTTGCACCTGCCTTTTGAGCAACTTTTGCACCTACAGAAGTACTACCTGTGAAAGTAACTGCGCTAACATCTGTAGAATCTATTAGATGTTCTGCAACAGTTGAATCCCCAATAAGGGTCTGAAATACCCCATCAGGAAATCCTACTCGAGTAAATAATTTTTCCATCTCGATTCCACATTGTAATGTTGCACTTGCAGGTTTCAAAACGACAGTATTTCCTATAATCATAGAAGGTGCTGCAAATCGTAATGCTTGCCAATAAGGAAAATTCCAAGGCATAATGCTAGCAATTACACCTAAGGGTTGAAAAGTGATTAGTGTTTTTCTTGCATCGGTGTTTAACACTTCATCGTTTATGAAAATTTGACCGTTATCACCATAATATTCCATAACCACAGCACATTTTTCTATTTCAGATATTGCTTCTTTGATTGGTTTTCCCATTTCATTTGATGCCACAAGAGCAAGTTCTTTTTTATTTTTTCGTAGTTCTTCTGCAAATCGGTGTATTAGTTCTGTTCTTTGATGCATATTTCTTTTCCAATCAACAAATGTATTTTTTGATTTTTTTACCAAAGAATTTACTTTTTCTTTACTCATAATATCATATTCTGCAAGAATATTTTCATTTGAAGGACTGATGGTTTTAACTTTCAATATTACTTAAACTAAAATGAATTATTAAAGCATATTACCAATTTATTGTAACATTCAAAATTAATTTGGGAATATCTTTAATAGCAAATTTATAATTACGAACACATGAAACAATATATCATATCAACATGTAATTTAAAAGAGAATTTTAAATCAGAATTAAAAATAAACCATGTAAAAAAAATTCTAGTCAAAAACACAAAGTTGAAAAATTAATGAGAGCAGCTCAAGTAATAACTCCAAAAAAACTATTGGTGATAAATGAAATTAAAACTCCTGTTCCTAAAGGACATCAAGTATTAGTCAAAATTGAATCTGCAGGAGTTTGTCACAGCGATATTCATGTTTGGGAAGGAGGATATGAAGGGATAAAAGGTAAAATAATGAAAGTGGAAGATCGTGGAGTTAAATTTCCATTGACATTGGGACATGAAATTGCAGGCATTGTTGATGCTGTAGGTAGTGACGTTGAGCAAGTTAAGAAAGGTGACAGAGTAATCATTTACCCTTGGCAAGGGGATGGCATCTGCGATGCCTGTCAAGTTGGTGATGAACATGTATGTGATCATCCAAAATCATTAGGAATTATGCAAAATGGTGGCTATGCTGAAAAAGTATTGGTTTCTAATGAAAAATATTTGGTTAAAGTAGGTGATTTAGATCCTAACGTAGTTTCTTCGCTTGCATGTTCTGGTCTTACAGCATACACAGCTGTAAAGAATGCAAAAATATCTCCAAAACAAACAATGATGATAATTGGTGCAGGCGGATTGGGATTAACTGCAATCCAAATTGCACGAGCATTACTTAATCCTACAATTATTGTTTTAGATGTTGATGATGCTAAATTAGAGGTAGCTAAAAAACTCGGAGCAGATTTTTGTATTAATTCAAAATCAGACGATCCAATACATCATGTAAAAGACATAACTGGTGGTCTTGGAGCTGATGCTATTATTGATTTTGTCAATGGTCCTATGACTGTAAAACCTGCATTAGAGATGCTAAAAAAACGAGGAAAATTAATTTTGGTTGGATTGTTTGGTGGTTCAATTGAACTTAATTTACCATTATTGCCACTTAAATCTCAAACCATTATTGGTTCATACACTGGAAGATTGGCAGACCTATCTGATTTAGTTAGTCTTGTAAGAAGAAATGCAATCAAACCCATAATTTCTAAAACTTTTAAACTTGATGATGCAAACAAGGCATTAGAAGAATTAAAATCAGGAAAAATACTTGGAAGAGCTGTAATTAATCCTTAATGAAAATAAATTATGTACGAATTGATTTCTCAATAACATTCTAATAAAAATTGAATCTCAATGTATTTATTTTATGGTGGTCCTGTTTTACTACGTAATATGATCTTAAAAGAATCATTTAAAATAATTTATTTGGATTTTAACAAACATCGTATTCATTTATGATTTTAAACAACAACATATAGAATGCTTTGAATCTGGAACAATCCTTTAATATTTTCACAGAAAAAAATCTGCATGTCACTTATTTTCAAAACAAATACTGGGCACTTTATAGACATAGGTATTTTGATTCTAAGAATAGGAATTTCATTTGGATTTATTTGGGCAGGTATTGGTAAAATATTAGATTCTGCCAGCTTTGCTCAGATGTTGCAATCCATGGCAGGGATAGACCCAATGATATCAACTAACATGGCAATAATGATAGGCATGGCAGAACTTGTCTCAGGAATGTTAATTTTAGTAGGTCTAATCACTAGACTTGCGGCAGTATTTCAAATAATAATATTAATTGGCGCTATGGTGATGTTTGGCTTTGATTTTACCAAAGGACCATCGATATGGAAGGATCCATCCATGTTAGGTCTCGCAATAATGCTTGCATTATCCGGATCTGGAAAGATTGGAATTGATCATATTATTGCCAAAAAGTTCAATAGAATTCATTAGCAATATGAGGATTTGAAATGAATAAACACATACAAGTCATCAGATTAGTTTTTTCAAACGTCTCCTTTCTTGTACTGTCTGTAATCATTTTTACATCAATGTTCGTTTTATTGTTATATGCACAGGGGCTTCTATTTTTTGAACCATATTTTATTTTTAATGTTACAGAAGATGTGATGCCTAGTTTTATCTCAATACTTGTTGTTTCGTTACTTACAAGTATTGTTACTGCCATTTCAGTATTTCAGATCAGGATGATAAAAACCAGCTCAAAAAAAGCAAGCGCTGGAATAGTTGGTTCAGCATTAAGTGCAGGTTCAGGAATATGCACTAGTTGTAGTACGGTGAGTTTTTCAATCGCTTCGTCATTTGGCATTGCCGGTGCAACTGCGGTATCTTTTTTAAATGATTATGAAATTCCAATTAGAATTGCGGCTATTGGAATACTTGGCATAACATATTTTTCAATGATAAATAAAATTACTTCCGGATGTAAAATTTTGCCCAAAAATAATGATCACACACAATCATGAGATGGGTCATATTATTTGAATTCTAAACATAAAATTAAAATCATGAAAAAATAAAAACGTATACGTCCAATGATCATAGATATATTATAGGATTTTCTCAAATTGTTTTGAAATAATCATCAACGGATTACATTGTGTATTAAACATAATTAATTGGTAAAACTCTTTTATGTGATGCCCTCTCAATTTTATTACTTGAGCATTTTAGAGAAAAATCTCAGATACAAAAAATATGTAATTGATAAAAAACTATGTTATTTTAAACCACATGCTACAAAAATTGAAAAAAGTTTTTCTGAGGAAGTGATTTTTGGACTGGGTTTAAAAAAAAAGATGATTCAACCCAAGTTCTTTTACGATATACGAGGTTCTGACTTGTTTGATAAAATATGTGCACTTTCTGAATATTATCTTGCTAGAACCGAAATTGAGATTTTGAATAACATTAGAGAAGAATTAACAATGATTCTTGATTCGGAATACAGGCTTGTTGAATTAGGAAGTGGTTCAGCTACAAAAACTAGGATCATATTGGATGTGTTAGATAAAATCCAATCCAAAATAGAATATTTTCCAATCGACATATCTGATATACTAGCTGAAAGTTCAGAAATACTACTTGATTCCTATTCCAATCTACATATCACAGGAATAATTGACACGTACGAAGACGGATTACAATTTATTGAAGAATATGATGATAAAAAAAATCTAATTCTTTTTTTAGGTTCAAGCTTGGGAAATTTTGCAGAAACTGATACAATGCATTTTCTTAAACAAATAAACAAAACAATGAAAAGATCGGATCTTTTTCTTATTGGATTGGATTTGGTTAAAGATAAAAAGATTCTTGATAAAGCATATGATGATTCACAAGGAATCACATCTCAGTTTAACTTGAATGTGTTACAAAGAATAAATGATGGTTTAGGCGGAAATTTTGATTTGAACAAATTTGAACATCGTGCATTTTACAACCAAGAACTGCAAAGGATAGAAATGTATCTTAAATCAAAATCAGAACAAATTGTACATATTTCTAAAACTAACACAGATGTTAAATTTAATAAAAATGAATTAATTCATACAGAATATTCTCACAAATACACAATTCCACAAATTAAACAAATGATGAATCAATGTAATTTTAAAATTAATAACATGTGGTTTGATTCAAATCAATACTATTGTGTATTGCTTGCATCAAAATTCTAGACATCTGAAATGCATCTGAATCCTGAAAACAACCATCTTTCATCTAATCTGAAAAAGTTTCTATAACTTCCACGAATTGACATAGTTGGTGTTCCAAATGATCCACCTCTTAGCACTTTTTGGTTGGTGAACCACTTGTCGTTGTATTCTTCAAACCCTGACTTGAATCCTGGATATCCTACAAATTCAGATGATGTCCATTCCCATACATCTCCGATCATCTGATAACAGCCTAAATGGCTCTTGCCTTCTGGGTATGTGCCAATTTCTGTAGGTTTCCACATGTATGATTCTAGTAGATTTGCATGTTTTTCAGTAGGTTCTTGATTTCCCCACGGGAATATTGTTTTTTCCTGTTTTTCCTCATTCCAACATGCGGTTTTCTCCCATTCTGCCTCTGTGGGCAATCTCTTATCTGCCCATTTGCAATATGCTGATGCTTCATAGAAGCTTACGTGATATACAGGTTCTCTTGGATTAATCTTTCTAAATCCTGTAAAATCTCTTATCATCCATTCTTCATCTTTTTTCTCCCAATACATTGGTGCATTCCAATTATTTTTTTGAACTTTTTCCCATCCATCTGATAACCAAAATTTGTAAGATTTGTATCCACCATCTTTGATAAATTCTAGATATTGTTCATTTGTTACCGGGAAAGCATCTATTTGAAAATCATTTAGATATACTATATGTTCCGGTAATTCTATATCATAACAAAATTCATTTTTATTATAACCCATTTTGTATAGACCTCCACTCACATTCACTGAATATGGTTTAATCTCAGAAGCAACGGATGGAATATTTTTTATAACTGGGTTATACTGATCTGCCAACAATCGTTGTAGATCATATACTAGTAATTCTTGATGTTGACATTCATGATGAAATCCCATCATGATCAACTTTTCAGAATCACTAGTAAGGGTGTTGTCTTGAATGAACTTTATCACTTTTTGATTAATCACATTGAAATATTGAAAAATCTGATCAACTGTAGGTCGAGAAACAATTCCTCGTTTTCCTTTGTCATGAGGAATTCCAAATTGTTGATAATACGAATTTAGGTATTCAGAAAATTCTTTTGAATAAAATTCATAATGCGAGTCGATTTTACTCATAATTGCTTCATATATCCAACTAACATGTCCTATGTGCCATTTCGGAGGACTCATAAAATAATCCGTTTGTACCACATAGTCATCTGTTTCCAAATTTTTTACTAGTTGTAAAGTTCTGTCTCTTGTCTTTTTAAAAATTTCAAGAATTGATTCTTTTGTAGATTCCTGCAAAGTCATTTTTATTGTGTTCTCTCATCATATAAAAAAGAAATTTGAAGAGATTGTGTAGTCAACAAATTATTTCTTGAATTATTTGATTCTATTTTATCCAAAAGAGTAGTTGTAAATGTCATACAATTACACCTTTACTAGGAGAGTCTATCTCAGGTGGTATGCCTATATCTGCTATTTTGAATTTTATTTTTGAGTTTAGAATACCTTTTTTTGGTTTATGAAGAGCAATTACAAAATCAGAATTTACAGAGATATTTGCAGAAATGCCAGTATCTGCATTAACTCCAGATGGCACGTCATTTGATAGTATGTATGCTTTTGATTTATTCATTTGAGATATAATGGAGTAAACTGGATCGTGGATTTCAGAATGAACTCCGGTTCCAAATATTCCATCTATGATTATATCTGAATTTTTTATTATTGAAGATATTCTCCTAGAATTATGTTTATTTACATAAATGACAGTAATAAATTTATTTTTACGAGTTAGAAAAAGATGAAATTTTGAAGGATCAGACATGAATTTTTTTGATTTTAATAAAATCATTGTGACCTTTGCCCCAAAACAGGTAAGATGACGAGTTGC
>SCUP01000115.1 GCA_004297665.1 Nitrosarchaeum sp.
TAGGCAGTGACATTAATTTTAAATCATTTAAAACAGAAAGCGGTTGGATTGGTGAAAAAACACCTCAAGGAGTTATAGTGTTTACATCTACAGAATCTGTCAAATCAGGTGAATCTATAAAAATTGGAATTAAGACAGATAAAACAAATCCAAGAATAAATTGGAAAGCGCTTGATAAAAACGAAGAACAGATAGAAACGGGAATAACTAGTCCAAAAGAATTACCAAAACCAATAGTTAATGAAAAACTAACAGCGGAAAATTCAGGTGGTGGAATTTTATCTGATTCAGTATTTAGAATAATTCCAGACAAACCCAATGCAGGATCAACAGTTAGAATTGCAGGAGAGAACTTTGGAGCATTACAACAATTTGATTTTTACATAAACACAGACAAAATTGGAACTTTTAACACAGATGAAAGTGGTAGTTTTGTCAGTACCGTGATAATTCCAAAAAAGCAAAGTGCTGAAAGAGTAGATTTTTCTGTTAAAGACAAAGCAGGAAATGAAAAGAAAATAAGTCTAAGAATAGGAGAAGCAGAAACCAGAATACCAGCTACTGAAAATATAAAACTCACAATCAAAGGAATTCCAGAGATAATGCATAGGGGAGACTTTTTAGAAGTTTCAGGTACAGCTCAACCCAATGGTGGCATTACGGCATCAATCAAAGATGCAGATGGAAAAATTATCAACACAAGAACAGCAAAAGTAGATTCTAAAGGAGATTGGAAAACAGAAGAACCAATCATAGTACCTATAGATGCACCATTTGGAAGATACAGTGTTGTTATTTCCGACGGCAAAGATGAAATTTCAACATCTTGGATTTTAGAATCATCCAAAGTCATTATCTTAACACCAACTGCTTTGAAATTTAATCCAGGAGAGACAATAAAATTTAATGGGACTGCAATACCAAACAAAGTACTAGAGATAGTTCTAGAAGATCCACTAGGGGCTGAAAAATTTTCAGACATAATTCAAGTTGGTGAATCAGGAATTGTTGAATTTGAATACCCTACAAAAGCAAATGTAGACAAAGAGGGTACGTGGACATTAATAGCTACACAGGAGGGAACGAAAGAATTTATTTTTGCAGGATTAGGAGAAATTCCTTCAATACCAATAAACATAGAATTCGATAAATTAAATTACAAACCTATAGAAACTGCAATCATATCATTAACTGGAAAACCATTAGATAAACTAAGCATGTTAATTATTGATCCATCAGATAAGGAAAAAATATTTTCAAATAGCAGTAGAACAATTCCTATAACATTACAAAAAGATGGAAAAAAGACATTTAGCTTAGAACTAACTGGTTATTCATCTGGAGTATATACTGCAGTTGTCAATAAAGGCTCTGCCACAAGTTCCGAAATATTTACAGTTGGATTACAAGCAGGATCAGGTGAAATTAAAATCAGTAGTACGAAATTAGATTATAGACCAGGAGACGCGATTTTAGTTTTAGGAAAAACAAATTCAAATGCACTTTTAACATTGGAATTAATCGACCCTGAAGGAGTAGTATGGAAAACAAAAGAAATATTTTCAGATAAAGAGGGAAATATCAAAGGTGGAGAGTTAAGAGTACCTTCTAAAGCAAAACCAGGTATTTGGTCAATTAAAGCACAAAGTGGTCCAAATCTCGATAAGATTGAGATCGAAGTAATAACATCTGTAGAAGAAGGACTTGTGGTTACGAATCAGGGCATAGAAATACTAGGAACTGAAAAGATTCTCAACATTAAAGTGGTAAATGCAATTCAAACCGTACAAATTGAAATCATAACATCAGATGGCGAGATAATAGGGGAGTTGTCATTTCCTGCTTCTAGTAATGGAGAAGTCAAACTACCATGGATTATTCCAAGAGATACAG
>SCUP01000116.1 GCA_004297665.1 Nitrosarchaeum sp.
TTGTACATCAATTTCTTTTAGAATAGTTGCACCGTCATTAGTAATAGTAACATCTCCCAAGGAGTCAACTAGCATTTTATCCATACCTCTTGGACCAAGGCTAGTATGAACAATTTCGGCAATTATTTTAGCTGCCGCGATGTTATTTTTTTGTGCGTCTCGTCCTTTGGTTTCAGAGCCGCCTTCTTTTAACAATACAACTGGCATAGTGCCTTTAGAAGTTGCTTGCATACCCATAGATGAAAAAATCTCCAACTCCCCTTTTATACGTTGCAGATCAAAAACTAGTCAATAAAATAGTCTAAAATCGGTGTTTTTAAATTGGGAAAATCAATTCGCAAAACATGGTCAAGTCAGCAAATAAAGAGTCTTACAATAAAATTTTCTCAAAGTTAAAAGAACATCACAAATGGTTTGAAAATTCTATTCCGTTAATTGCAAGTGAAAACATACCAAGTCCAGCTGTTAGAGAGGCAATAATATCAGATTTTGGCAATAGATATGCCGAAGGTTGGCCTGGTGAGAGAGTCTATGCAGGATGTGTGTACATTGATGATGTGGAGTTTGAATGTATGAAACTTGCAAAGAAGTTGTACAAGGCCAAGTTTGCAGATGTGAGACCTATTTCTGGTGTAGTTGCAAATCTTGCAGTATATTCTGCTTTTACAAATCCAGGTGATGTTATGTTAGCGCCTTCGATTCCTGCTGGCGGTCATATTTCTCATGGTAAAAAAGAACATTCAGGAACTGCAGGATTGGTTCATGGATTGGAAATCGAGTTTTATCCATTTGATGCTGAGGAGATGACAATTGATGTTGATAAGACCAAACAAAAAGTAGAAGAGCTAAAGAAAATAAATCGTCTACCAAAGATGGCAATGTTTGGAGGATCATTATTTTTATTTCCACATCCTGTAAAAGAATTGGCAGATTTTCTAAAGAGTTTTGGTATGCATATCAATTATGATGCAGCACATGTAGCAGGATTGATTGCTGGTGGAAAATTTCAGGATCCATTACGTGAAGGTGCAGATACCATGACTATGAGTACCCATAAAACTCTGTTTGGACCTCAGGGTGGACTTGTTTTGGGTTCTGAAAAACATGAAGATGTAATAAAGAAAGCAACATTTCCGGGATTAACTAGTAGCCACCATATTCATCATATGGCAGGAAAAGCAGTAGCTTTTGCAGAAGCATTAGAATTTGGAAAAGATTATGCCAATCAAATTATAAAAAATGCAAAAGTTTTTGCCGAATCTCTTAGTAATGCTGGTTTCAAAGTGTTAGGGGAAAGCAGAGGATTTACAGAGTCTCATCAAGTTGCTGTAAATGTTCTAGATTATTCTGATGGTGGAAAAGTTGAAGCGGATTTAGAAAAAGCCAATATCATTGTCAATAGGCAACTTATTCCAGGTGATATTAAAGCTGGTCGTAATTATTTTCATCCAGGAGGAATAAGATTGGGAGTTTCTGAAATTACAAGGCTTGGTATGAAACAAGATCAGATGAAAGAGATTGCGTCATATATCAAAGAAGTTGTAATTGAGAAAAAGGATCCTAAGAAGATTCTTTCAAAAGTAAAAGCCTTCAGAAAGAATTATCAAAAAGTTCACTATTGTTTTGATAATAAACTTGGGGCA
>SCUP01000117.1 GCA_004297665.1 Nitrosarchaeum sp.
AATTGATTATTCTACATTCTAAGATATATGGGTATAATCGATATTTGCTTGACAAATCATAACATTTTTCATATCCAGAAAACTAATAATTCTTCATGGCTAATCTTGATGCTTTGTATCGAAATATTGCCGCCAAAGTTATCCAAAGATGTCATGGTAGCATCAAAATCACAAAACATGGCAAAATTTTAGAGGTATATGATGTACATAGACACATTTGGAGTAAAGGACTTGCTGGATTAATAATTAAAGAAGAATGTAAGAACGCCGATTTGAAGGAATGGGAATTTGCACATGTCCGAAATTATGTCATTAAAGAGTTGCTCTCTTGATTATGATACTTTTTGTATCTGAAATCTAGTATGTTACTTTTCGTATGAGATGCGGCTCTTTTAACATGACCTGATAGTCTTTTGCAGCTGATAATTCCACTTCTCTGAGATTGTGGTTTGTAACTACGGTTAATGCCTCACAACGTGTGCAAAGTATTGTCTGACCGTCAGATCTTCTTTCAAAAACAACATTTTTTTCTAATCTGTCATCTTTTTGGCATCTGGGGCATAATTTTGGTTCTTTTAGTATTGTAATTATTTCTCGGATGTAAATTGTTCTTGGCATTTGTGTATTTTATCAAAGTCTGACAAAAAAGAGTTTGTATTTTAGTGTTAACTGGCATCCAGCATTTTGTTTCAAACAAAAACCGTTCTTTTAATTATTTGAACCAAAACGTTAGGTATTCTGTATATTTCCTAATCTAGCCAATTAACAAATATCATTTGTATTATCCATGAAATATGTCTTTGGCATTTATTAAATAAAATTCTACGTTACTATTTCATCTAGACGGTCTTCTTCTTGGGCACGTCTTATTTCCATTGCTATTCTTCTGCCTACCCCAAATGTTTTACCATATTGATATTTTGTGTACGGACTAGTAGTTGCTACAATTGGATTACCTGGAACGCGAAGTGATACATCATACACTACCAATTCCAAATCTTTTGTAATTACGCTTTGCAGTGAAAATGGCCCTATGATTCCGGGGGCATATTCTTTTTTGACAGCAGTCACAAATTTGTCCCCCATCTTGATTACTTTTTCAAGTAGCGATTCCCTAATGCTTGCTGGAGTGTGACCGACTTCGATATTTTGTAAATCAATATCTATGTCTAATTGCTGTTTTGCAGGAAGCGCATTAAAGTCATGCACATTAGTTTGTAGTCTTCTCTCTATTCCTATGAAATCAACTTGTTTTGATATTGGTGTGTGAAAGAAATTAAAATTCATGTATGTTCCAATTGCTAGTTCTTCTATGCTTGATTTTTCCAAATCTTTTCTAGAGATTAATCCTTGTTTTATCTTTGATTCTGATTTTTCTTTATAGTCTTTGTATGATGATACAGTAAAGAAAGCACGTTCTAACGGTCTTTTCATTTCTTGAACCTTAACAATACATGGCTTATTGATGCTTTTTGGGTCTTTGAATAATTTTGGAAATTTTATCTTTGCTTTTTCTAATAAATAATACTGGTTTTTTTTGGCTGTTCTTTCTTCTGCCTGGAATAATTTTCTATTTCCAAATATTGGTACCTTGAATGAATTTTCCAGAGTTTTGTATCCTAGATATACAGTCAGTGATCTATGTGGAATTACTATGGTGCTTGTATCTCTCAAAGTTTTTTGAATCTTAGGCGATGCCATGTCTTTGAATTTATTTAAAACTATGATTTCATCAGCTATTCTGCTAAATCTCTGATAAGGCTCTTCTCTACCTTTTTGACAATAAACTATAGTCTGAAAATTTTCATCTTTTGCTCCGTCCATAACTTCTAATGCGGAATGGCTTCCCATAACTCCTATTCTTACATCAGAATAACCACTCACAATTTTTTTAATTTCAGAATTACTAATCATATATTGGCTACAATACAGGAACTAATATAGCTAATTTTCAATTATTTGGCTCGATTCTATGATCACAAGATTTTTCTAAAAAGATTGATAGGTAATTGTATGATGTATTCTCTTGAATTGCAGATGGCTGGAGTAATTTTGCTATCTGCAATGGCTGTGGGAGGAATTTCTTTATGGCTCAAAAGAAGAAAGGAACAACAAAAATTAGACACATATGATGGTGAGACACACAATATCTAATCTACACATGCTAACTATCTAATAGATAAAATACAGATATGTTTTAGATAATTCATAATGAAATTAATAGTTGGTATTACTGGTAGCACTGGCGTTATCTATGGAATTCGTTTGTTAGAGGTTCTCAAGAAGTTAGGAGTTGAGACTCATTTGATAATGTCAGAGTGGGCTATCAAGTGTATTTCTATGGAGACAGAATTTCAACTTGATTATGTAAAGTCTCTTGCAACGAACACTTCTGATGAAAAAAATATGGCATCTAGTGTTTCTAGTGGAACTCATAAAGTCGACGGTATGATAGTTGCACCATGTAGCATGAAAACACTATCTGCGATTGCAAATGGATACGATGATACTCTTGTAGCAAGAGCAGCAGATGTTACAATTAAAGAATCTAGAAAACTAATTTTAATGGTCAGAGAAACCCCGCTTTCTGCAATACATCTTGAAAATATGCTCAAGCTGTCTAGATTGGGTGTTGTAATTTTACCGCCTGTTACAGAATTTTACACAAAACCAAAAACCATTGATGATATTGTAAATCATGGTGTTGGAAAGTGTTTAGACCAATTTGATCTAGAGCACGATTTATACCCTCGTTGGGGCACTTAAATTATAATTGCCAAAAATTATTCTTGAAAAAATTATAAAGGCTGACAGGAAAAAAGTCTTTGAACTTACAACAAATTATGAAAATTTTCAGAAAATTCTTCCACACTACTATCCTTCTATCAGAGTAATCTCTGTTCGCGGAAATGTGTCTGTTGTAGAAGAACACTTGCGGATTGCTGGGCAAGAATTAGTTATGATGGCAAAACATGTAATTGATGAACCAATCTTGCATGAAATTTTTATTATTGGTGGAGATGCAAAAGGCACTCATATCATTAAGCGATACGAGTCTATCCCACATGGCACAAAATTGATTCTTGAAATTGATTGGAAACTAAAAGGTATTATGAAACTGGCTAATTTTTTTGGCAAAAATAAGATTCTGACTGATTATTCTAGGATCATTGATGAATTTATTGCAATTGTGGAGCGTTAATCTGATTTTTTTTCTTTGTTTTTAAACTCATTAAGCTCTTTTTCGCCTTCAATCTTGCCTTTCTCAAACTCTGATTTTGCTTTGCCAAAAGTTTTGGCTATTTCTGGTATCTTCTTTGCCCCGAAAATAAAAACTGCAGCTATCACTAAAATGATCAAAATCTCCTGTATCCCTAATCCTCCTACAAGAAAAATACTCTCTAGTGCCATCTGAGCTCTAGTCTATGATTTAAGATTTAAATCTTTTTTACGTTTTTTATGCCCAATTATTATCATGCCTCCGAGATAAAGTGCCATCATAGGTACTGCAATAAACCACATGGTAATCCCGCTTCCGTCTGGAGTAACTATTGCACCAAAGACTATGATTGTCAGTATTGCATATCTTATGTTTTTTCTCCAAAAATTATCGCCTACTATTCCTGACATTGATAATGCATACATTATCAATGGAATTTGAAATGATACCCCAAATGCAAGTAAATATTGTAAAACAAATGTAATGAAATCCATTATGTTAAGAAATGTGATTAATCCAGATGCGTCTCCATACATGTAAAGAAATTCTAACATGTAGGGAATTACTAAAAAATATGAAAAAATACAACCTGTTATGAATAATGCTAATGCAGGAAGTGCAATGCTGCGGGTAACTTTGATTTCACGTTCTTTTAATGCTGGTTTTATGAATCCCACTGATTCTTTGATTATTACGGGCATTCCAACTACTATTGCTACAAGTGCTCCGACATAAATTTGGGCAAAGAGGGCTTGTCCTGGTTGTGTTTGTATTAATTGAACTCCTTCTGGAACTAGATTGTTTTTCATATAATTTGTAATCTGCGCTGCAATGTTGTTTATTGGATCTAGTGCAGGATAGTATAGCTGAACCCCTGCTATGTCAATTGGGTATAAATGAAATGAAATTATAAATGCAAAAATTACTCCTATTACTATAATAATTCGCATAATTCTTTTTCTTAGTTCTTCTAGATGTTGATTGATACCTTCAATTGATGACATCTAAATTCATCTATCTTAAACTGTTTTATCTATTTGCCTGGAATTGGAAGTAGTTTTGCTTCTGGCAATCCCGCATTTTTGAGTTCTTCCGTACTCAAATCATGGAATTCTAAGGAGATGATGGCTTTTGTCTTGAATTTCTGTTCCATACTTTTTGCTAATGCTGCAATGTCTTTGCTGGAATAGATTTCTTTTGAACCTTTGAGAAATATCCTTTCGCCTTTTTCCATCTCTTTTCCACCAAATCTTTCTTGAAGGAAACTTGTGATGGAAGGTAATTCGTTTCTTGGTATGTTGTTGTAATAATATGTAATTCCCTTGACTGATTCATAGTCATATGGTGTACCATTTCTATACATGAAGATACCAATGAAAATTGCTTCTACGTCTGGTTCTCTAATGCATTTAATTTCCCAATTTAGTAATTTTTCTTCATTGTAGACAAATTTCTCCATTTCATCTGCAGTAATCTTCCAATATCTTGATCTTGACAATATGTTATGTTCTCAAGTAATCTGATATAAATTTCAATGTTCTATCAACAAAACAATGCCTTTGATTTTGACTTGATATAATTTCAAGAGATATTATTGACTGACTTGGAACCGTGTTTTTTAGAAATTATTACTTCGATAACAAGACCAGTAACTATTACTGCCAACACTGCTATTGCAGACCATAAGAATTGAACTAATGGGTCTGTAGTTTGTATTGCTGCAGCTGTCATCATGGTATCCTCTGTAGGCATTGATTTGAAGGCAATCTCTGGTGCTTCTGCAGGTGTACTCATCATTGGAGTTTGTTCTTCCATGTTTACACTTGGTTCTGTTCCTTTTTGGATAATCTGTGATGAAAACCATGCAGCTATGGACACTCCTCCAAGTGTAGCCAATCTGTGAATTCTTGTAAACGAATTGAAAAGAGACTTGCTCTTTTTTGCGGGTTCAGACATTTGTGATGGCAGTATTATTATTGCAAGCTTGTCTACAGTGTAAAACTTCATGTCATGGGATTTTGTATTTTTTCCAACGCTTGTAATTTTTACTACTCCTGATTCTTGCATTTTTTTTAAATGATAAATCACTAATGGCAATGAAATTTCTGTTTTTTGTGATATTTGATTTGCCGTCAACGAATCATTAAACAAAATTTTTAAAATCGCCCTACTTGAATCAGAGCTTAGTATTTCTCCTATGGATTTCATCTTTTGATCTTCGGTTGACAGAATTTCTACTCTGTCTGAAATTCCTACTGAATCTCCCTCCATATCATCTTTCATTGAACCAATAAAATTTGAAGTGTCTTATTAAGACTTGTTGTTAAAATGAAATTTAATCAAACCTTATCTACAAAAATTAATATTGTATATTTATGAAACATTCAAAACAAATCATAACGGCAATCATTGCTGTTCTGGTAGTCTCTGTGACTATGAGCGCAATTTCGGCGACACCAAATGCAACCGCACAAGAAGTCACCCCATTCCCATCTAGGGAAAAAGTGATATCTGTGACCGGGACTGCAACTTCAAGTGTAGATCCAGATCTTGCAAACATTAGTTTTGGTGTTGAAATTCAAGAGAAAACTGCTAAAGATGCACTAACTGCAAACTCTGAATTGATGAGTAAAGTGATAGACTCTATAAAACAAGTTGGAATTACTGATTCGGAAATTAGTACGTCTCAGTTTAACATCTATCCTGTGTATGATAGCTATCAGGAACAAGGAACTGGTAGATATACACAAGAACTTGTTGGATACAGAGTAAGCAATATCATCAATGTAAAAACTGAGAAACTTGACAGTGTAGCTTCAATCATTGACAGTGCAGTAAGTGCAGGAGTAAATCGAGTAGACAGTGTATTTTTTTCACTTTCTCCAGAAGTTTATTCTAAACTCAAAGATGATCTTTTAGAAAAAGCAATTCTAAATGCAAAGTCAAAAGCAGAAAAGGCATTATCTCCACTTGATTATAAAATAATTGGAGTAAAAGAGATATCCTTATCTGAATTTTCAATGCCATATCCAATGCCAATGTATGACGTGGCTTATGGTGCAATGGAGAAATCATCTGTTCAAACACCAATATTCTCATCAGATCAAGATGTGAGTACTAGTGCCAACGTTGTCTTCCTAATAGGAAGCAACTAGTTTTTTATTTTTTTAATAAAAACATCATACTATTTGTCAATGCTTCTGAATATCAAAGCACAAACCTAGTAGGAAGATAGATTAACCTCTTTTTAATTTTGCAAATTATTAATGGCTACTTTTAGTGTTCACGTGACCATTGAAAATAAACCTGGAATCAGTGATCCTGAAGGCGAAACAATTCTAAATGATTTAGTATTGAAAGGCACACATTCTGCAATATCTAAAATTAAAACTGCAAAAATGCTAAAATTTACAATCAAAGAAAAAGATAAAAAATCTGCACAAACCAGAGTTAAAGAAATCTGTGATGAATTACGTATTTACAATCCTATGGTAAGCAAAGTCACAATCGATGTATTTGATAGTTGATTTTATCTTCTAAATTATTCAATTTATGGGTAATTTTCCTGTATCTATAACCGATCTTTGTAATTACTTCTGTATTGGGAATAAAGCGATCTATTCCTCATTTTGGTATTTTTTGACTAGATTCAAATTAAATATCTCTGCAGATAAAACTAATTGTGAAGATAGGTGTCATAGTTTTTCCAGGCAGTAATTGTGATCGAGACATGTATCATGTCTTGACTGATGTTTTCAAACTTGATGCTGAATATTTTTGGCATGATAAAGGACTGCCAAAAAACATTGATGCTGTAATTCTTCCAGGCGGATTTTCTTATGGTGACAGACTCAGATCAGGGGCAATTGCGGCTCATAGTCCAATAATTAAAGATGTCAAAAAAATGGCAGAAAAAGGAATTCCGATTTTAGGTGTATGCAATGGGTTTCAAATTCTTGTAGAGGCTGGTTTGTTACCTGGCGCATTGCTCAAAAACACATCTCTGAATTTTATGTGCAAGTGGACTAGTCTAATAGTTGAAAACAATAAAACTCCTTTTACAAATAAATTAAAACTGCATCAAAGAATTCCAATTCCAATTGCAAATGGTGAGGGAAGATATTATGTGGATGATGAGACACTTAAAAAATTAAAGAAAAAAAATCAAATTGTGTTTAGATACAGTGAAGTAGTAAACGGCTCTTCAGATAGAATAGCTGGAGTTTGTAATGAGGATGGAAATGTTGTTGGTATGATGCCTCATCCAGAAAGAGCGGCTGAATCAGAAATTAATCCAATTGACAACAAGCCGTCTTCTCTTATTTTTGAATCATTACTAAATACAATTGGTGTTAAAAATTGAGTTTAGAACCACAGGAACTCAATGATCTTACATCTAAAATTGGAAGAAAACCCACATCTACTGAATTACAAATTGTAGCTGCTGAATGGTCTGAGCATTGCTCATACAAATCATCAAAGAAACATCTCAAAATGTTACCCATGAAAGGACCACTGGTCATATCTGAAAAAGGATATGATTCTGGAGTTTTAGATGTTGGTGACGGCTATGTCATAACTGCCCATATTGAAAGTCACAACCATCCATCAGCTGTTGAGCCATATGGTGGGGCTGCAACTGGTGTTGGAGGAGTTATTCGTGATATTTTATCGGCAGGAACAAGACCCATTGCCATTTTTGATGGTTTGAGATTTGGAGATATTGAAAAAGATCTACAAGCAAGATGGCTTTTCAAAAATGCAGTTACTGGAATTGCAGATTATGGAAACTGTTTGGGAATTCCTACCATTGGTGGCGAAGTTGAATTTGATGAATGTTATTCTAATTATGCACTAGTTGATGTTGCAGCTATTGGATTTGGAAAGAAAAAAAATCTGATCAAAAATCATGCTAAAAAAGGTGATCTTGTAGTGTTGCTTGGAGGCTCTACAGGAAGAGATGGAATTGGCGGCTCGCAATTTGCTTCAGACTCTTTAGAATCTGAGAATAGATCTGCAGTCCAAATCCCAGATCCTTTTAT
>SCUP01000118.1 GCA_004297665.1 Nitrosarchaeum sp.
AGCATCGCTTTACTTTTTCTTGCATGGACTAAAGAGAATAGGTACCGTTAGAACAATTACGATATTTTCAATGTCATCAGTGTTTGGTCTTGTTGCAGCTGCCATATTCTTGGCAGAGCAAATTAGTTGGTACCAGATTGTGGCAGCGGGAATTATGATTCTTGGAGTTTATCTTGTGAGTAGAAAAGAGACTGTAATCAGTCCGGTGTGAATTTTTTCACTATTTTATTTCAAACAATATGTAGAATTTTGATTTGTTAACTAAAATATTGTATTATAATTTATGGTTGATTCATCATTTCGTTCATCATTCCAGTCATGTTACTGGTTATAATTTCCCTCATTTGTTGCATCATTTCTGGATTTTCAGTCATGTGACCTAACATTTGTAATCTTATGTTAGGATCATTGATCATCTTTGCCATCATTTGTTGCATAAAGTCATGATTTTGATTCATCATTTCTGCCATATGTTCTACATGTTGAGGATTATTCATCCATTGATTCATGATTTGAGGATTATTCATCATGATTTGTTGCCATTGTGCCATTTGATCTGGATTGTTCATCATTTGCTGCATCTGCTGACTAGTCATCATCATAGGTACAGTCGAAGTGTTAGATTGTATGGAATAACCAATTCCAATCCCTACAAAAAATATGCCTACAACAATTCCAATCCAAACATACTGGTTAACCATTTGATCATAACATGTATCTTCAATATAAAAAGTTGAATGTTTTTCTCATTATTGATTATCGAAATCAAAGATGATCTGATTTCAGTGTGTTATGCCACATGCTGTTTTTACTATTAGTTCAACTATATTTTTAGCTCATTATAATAACATCCATTTTTGAACTAGTACAAGATGCAATTACCATCTAGTAAATTATCACAGATTATTTCATGTGTATCGATTTGTATAGGCCTGATTGTTTGCATTGGTTGGATACTTGATATTCCATCTCTAAAATCAATTATTCCAAACGAAGTTACAATGAAATTCAGTACTTCAATATCGTTTATTTTCAGTGGAGTCACAATCTATTTTATTTCAAGATATAATGAAGGAAAAACAGGTATTGCTCAAATTGTAGTACCAATATCTGGTTTTATCGTATTTCTATTCATGGCAACACTTCTAACTGCATATATTTTTGGTATTACAAGTGGAATAGAGCAATTATTTGTCAGAGAAAATCCTGATGCAGTAAAAACATCACATGCTGGTATGCCGTCTTTTCCAACCATTGTTAATTTTATTTTGATTATTGTCGCAGGTCTGTTTGCATTCTCTGAATCCAGACTGAAATGGGTCACACCTATTGGGTATGTGATTTCAACGATTGGAATCATAGCTATTGTGGGATATGTGGTAAATCAGCCAGCTTTGTACTATTACATTGATAATGTAAACACTGCAATGGCAATTCACACTTCAATTTTATTTGTAATACTAGGAATCGCATTAATTCTCTCAAGAAACAACATAACTGTACAACATAGTGAATCTGTAAAAATTTACACTAAAATAACATCTCTGTTTTTAGCATCCTCATTAATTCCAATAATGTTTGTTGTGGGATTAAATTTTAACATTCTTGAGGATTTTCCAAACAGTGAATCAGTAAAGATCAGCATGATCATAATAAGCATAGTGACAACGATCTCAGTTGTCCTATTTTCACTGTTAATATCAAAATCTATCTCAAAACCGATCATTTCTCTAAAAGATGTAGCTATACAAATCTCAAAAGGAAATTTTTCCATTAAAGCAAATGAATCAGGCAATGATGAGATTGGTGAGCTATCAAAAACATTCAATCAAATGGTAAACAGTGTCATAAAATCAGAGCGATTATCCACCATGGGATTATTATCATCAACACTAGGACACAACATAAGAAATGATTTAAATGTGATAAAGATGGCACTCGAGATTCTAAAGCATAAAAATTCTATCAAATCTGATGAAAATACTTTATCTAAAATTACAGTCATGGAAAGTTCTGTTCTCCATATACAAAATCAAATAGATGACACTTTGAATTTCATAAGACAAACTCCGCTCAAATTAGAAAAGATTTCATTGTCAAAATTATTAGAAAATACATTAAAGACAATCAAAATTCCAGAAAATATCAAGATAGATTTGCCTTTAAATGACATTTCACTGTATTGTGATTCAAGTAAATTGATAGTTGTTTTAACAAATTTGATCAATAATTCAATTCAAGCAATAGAGACAGAGGGAAAAATATCAATAAAAGCAAGGGAAGACCAGGATCATTCCATTATACAAATAGAAGACTCTGGTTCTGGCATACCATCTGAAATTATTGTAAAAATCTTTGAGCCACTATTTACTACAAAAATCAAGGGAACAGGATTGGGGCTTGCAAGTTGCAAGCATATAGTAGAAGAGCACAATGGAAGCATAACAATGCAAAATAATCCTACTACATTTACTATTGAATTACCAAAAACATAGTTACATTCTAAGAATAATTAACGTATGAAAGTTGGATCTAAATTATATCGAATTTACCATTTAGCTTGGCTCTGTAAATTACGTCTGGTTTTCTGAGAAATATCCCTGATTCCATCACTCCAGTGATTTGTTTGATTTTCTGAGAAAGTTCTTTTGGATTTTTGATTATTCCAAAATTGCAATCCAAAATAATATTTCCATTTTCTGTAAAGAACGGGTATCCTCTATCAAGTGAACGCAGTTCTATTTTTCCTCCTAGTTTCTTGATTGCATCTGTTACTGAATTTCTTGCAAGTGGGTGAACTTCTACTGGAACTGATCTTGTAAAGTTTTTAACAAATTTTGACTTGTCTGCCATGACTATCACTTTTTTAGCCAAACTAAACAAAATATTTTCTCG
>SCUP01000119.1 GCA_004297665.1 Nitrosarchaeum sp.
GCAGTTGCAATCAATGAAAACACTGGCGAGTTTTTGCCATTCCAAGAACTAATGCATCGAAGAAGAAAATACCAAGTAGAAAAAGCAGTTGCACAGTATCCAATTACTGTAAACTTCTTTGATGTATTGTATCATGATGGAAAAAGCTGTTTGGAATTAGGGTACAAAGAAAGAAGAAGTATTTTGGAAAAAATTGTAAAAGAAGATGACTATGCAAAGCACATACCCATGACTATCATAAACAATCAAGACGATATTGAAGAATTTTTGGAAAATAGTATCAACTCGGGTTGTGAAGGAGTGATGCTAAAGATGCTAGACAAACCATATCAAGCTGGCTCCAGAGGAAGTTATTGGTTAAAACTAAAACGAGAATACAGAAATGAACTTGGAGACAGTCTTGACCTTGTAGTAATTGGCGCATTTTTTGGAAAGGGCAGACGAACTGGAAAATATGGAACCTTGCTTTTGGCTTCGTATGATTATGACACGGACATATTTACAAGCATATGTAAAGTCGGAACAGGATTTACAGATGAAGACTTAGATCAA
This sequence comes from Nitrosarchaeum sp., assembly GCA_004297665.1. Lineage (GTDB taxonomy): Archaea > Thermoproteota > Nitrososphaeria > Nitrososphaerales > Nitrosopumilaceae > Nitrosarchaeum. Next base: position 553 of record SCUP01000119.1, read on the forward strand.
CTCTATCAGATCCTATCGGATAAAGTAACAATAAAGAAAAATCCAAGGATAGACAGCGATATGGAAGCTGATGTATGGTTTGAGCCAGAACTAGTAATTGAAGTGGTTGCATCTGAAATAACTCTCAGTCCGATTCACAAGGCAGCAAGAAATGAAATTAGAAAAGATACTGGATTGGCATTGAGATTTCCAAAGTTTACTGGAAAGATAAGACTGGAAAAAGATGCAGAGGATGCATCAACTAATGAAGAGATAATGACACTATTCAAAGGGCAGAAAAAAGTAGCTCATGACAAAAATTTAATGTAATTTATGCGCAAAAAATACAATTAATCATAGAGGATTTAAATTACCTGAGCATATTTTGAAATTTAGAAATGTATAGCGGAGAGCTTGAAGTTCAAGCAAAAAGAAAGGCTATAGCAGTTTTACAAGACGAAATCAACAGAATCTTAAACGCAGCCAGAGAACTTGCAACACTACCAGACTTGATGATGAAAAAAGACAAGACAGGTATCAAAAATTCACTGGAGCAAATATCAACTATCGAAGAAGAAGTAGAAAATCTTAGAAGAAAAATCACTAGGGAAGTAGCTGATGTGGGGGGTTTAATCATGAACAGAGAGAATCTTCTCAATACAGCATACACAATGGATGAGATTGCAGGCTATATCACTGGAATAGCATTCAAGCTTTCTAACATCAAGATAACGACACTAAAAAGTGCAAAGCTGGATGAAGATATCACAAAGTTGATTGAGTTGGTAGTAGACGAAGTTTACAAACTAAATGAAATCATACGTAGTCTAAACACCAATACTGCTAATGCAATTGAACTAGCACAAGAAACACAAAAGATAGAACGTGAGATAGACGTCAAATATAGACAGGCAACAATCAAACTTTTATCAGAAGTTACAAACACCAAAGAATTATTGCTGATAAAAGATGTAATTGAAGGAATCGAAGAAATGTCAGACAAATGTCAGCGTGTCTCAGATTCTTTTATACTATTAGCATTGAGTCTATAAATCACACCCATTTTTTTACTTTAAAATTTTTATCTTATTTTGCAAAAAAAATTAGCCATGACCAAGATAATTTGTCTCAGAAAAAATACATTGCTCATGAAGGTCATAACAGAAAAACAAGAAAAAAGAATCAGACAGAGAGTAATTGAGGCTTGTAAAAATGATTTGGGCCATACAATGAAATTATGCACAGATTCAGAGTAGAGAATTCATATACGCAGATTATTTAAAAAAACTAGATGCGAACAGAATTAATTGAAAATAGAATTATCGTATGGAATATTGAAGATTCACGTAAATTATTTAGTCATGGATATTATGGCAAACCAATTGGAATTCCAAAACCAAAGCCTGAAGAAATCAACGTTCCATTAATTTTAGATCTTATAGAAGGATTGTACCTGCTTGAGAATAAAAAAATCACCATTTACAAATCAAATCAAAAAATTACAGCTGAAAAGATGATAGAAAAGTGTAAAAAAGAATACCATGACTTTGATAAAAAATATTTAGTATACAAAAACTTTCGAGACAAAGGATATGTGATTAATCCTGGAATAAAATTTGGATGTGATTTTGCAGTATATGAAAAAGGACCTGGTATTGATCATGCACCATTTTTGATTCAGGTGTATAACAGAAACGATCCAATCACATCAACTGGAATTGTTTTGGCAGGAAGACTTGCAACCACAGTAAGAAAACAATTCATCTTGGCAATACCGAGAGGAAAAGACAGAGTGGATTTTCTTGCGCTAGATTGGTGGAAAGCCTAGATGTTTTTTATGTGTCCAGCTATTCTATCATAAATCTCAAAGAGTTCTTTTGTAATTCCAAATTCAAGATGATTCTTCCATTTGTTTCGAATTCTAATGGCACCATCAGTGGGTTCTATGTAGATTGTAGCATCAGGAATGGATTGCTTTGCAATCATCTCATTTAATGTGCTGTCTTCATTGAGTTTTTTTGCAAGATTACCACTGCCATCCCACTCTACTTTAAGAATTGTTTTTGAGGAAAAATGCCCCTTTGTTGTCAGTTTAGTTGTAGCAACATAATTCACTCCATGATCAGTTTGTTTTCTAACAATAAAGTGTGCTTGGTATCTATCAAGTGCACCCCATGGCATTGGATTTGGATCTTGCATCATTATCCCTTTTGAATAATTTGAATCACGTCAATATTAGAATTCTTAACATCAAGACAGCCTTTGTTTGTCATCATTCTAGGGGTATGAGAAAAATATCTACTATAATAATCTCCTTTTTCAACATCATCGGTTCCAATTTGTTTTAATTTAGAATCAACTCCAATCTTTTTTAACATATCAGAAAATTTCTCAGGCCAAGATTGTAAGACAAATGTGTCCAGCTCTGAATCATGCATGAAAGACAAAAAACCATACCCACAAATAAAGATATCAAGAAATTATTTGCTCACAGAGATCAATCCAATTAAATAATACAAAAGTTTCGTAAGTATGTCTATGCTGAAATTTCAGGGCAAAGTTGCTCTAGTAACAGGCAGTGGAACTGGAATTGGACAAGCCATTGCTAAAAAATTTATTGAAAATGGTGCCAGCGTAATTATCTTAGGCAGAAGACGAGAGCCATTAGAAGAAACATCAGTGATGCTAAAAGAAATAATTTCCAAAGTAAATAGCGGTGCCACTGTAAGAATTTTCTCCGGTGTTGATGTAAGCGATGAAGTTGGAATTAATGATATGTTTGATACACTAAAAAAAGAAAACACCACAGTTGATTACATAATTAATAATGCAGGTGTTTCAGGACCTGTCACTTGTTTTGCAAATGCACCACTAGAAGAATTCAAAAGTACAGTGGACATTCATTTGACTGGAACATTTTGGGGTTCAGTTCAGGCACTAAAAGTAATGAAAGAAAACGGAAAGATTGTTACAATTTCAACATTTTTCACAGAAGAAAGACCACTTGAGCAAAGACCGTACAGGTTTAGAAGTCCATATACTGCATCACAGGGCGCAAAAAACAGGCTAGTAGAAGCAATGTCTTGGGAATTAACAGATAAAAAAATCATATCAATTGGAACAAACCCAGGTCCAGTTCATTCAGATAGAATTTACAAGACAGTTTATCCAAAAGCCGCAGCTGAATTTTTACGAGTGAGTGGTTTTGAGGACTTGATACCAGTTCAAGTCGATGCTGCAAACAAGGAATTATTACCATTATTGGGCGAAGATCAAAACATCATAAAAGATGGAATTGTAAAAGCTGCACAAAAATTAGCACAAGAAAATGGAAAAGACATTGCAAAACTAACTGTCACTCTTGGTAATCTATTAAATAAAATTCAAAGCATTGCAGAAAAAGTTCAAAACAACACATCACACATGATTGCAGACAAGCAATTCTTAGCACAGGAACAAGTTGCAGAATCAGTTTTAAATTTATGTGATGACCAAATTGCAAAAATTCTAAACGGTAAAATCATTCCAGGAGACAGAGTATTTTATCCAGTCAAACCATATATTGGTACCACCACACCAGGTGTACATCAACCAGATTTTACTGGAAGATCAGTTGTTTTTACAATAGATGCAACGGAAAAATCAGATGCAGTACGAGTAGAATATCTGGCACAACACGTTACAAAAAACGGGGGCAAAGTTGCATGCTTTATCTCTGAATCAACTCCAAAAGAATTACAAGAATACATTAGCGGAAAATTCCACTCTCACATAGTAAATCTCAAGAATCCAGATGAAGTCCAGAGATGGCTAAATACTGCAAAGACCAATCTCGGCAGCATACTAGCAGTAATCCACATCACAGGAAAACTACCAAATATTGCAAAACTAACAGAACTATCAAGAGCAAAATGGCAAGAACTAATTGAAAAATTCATCACAACTCCTGCAATAGTTGGACAAAGAGCACTAGAACAGTTTGTTCCAGGTGGAGACAAAGATCCACGATTATACAAAGATGCAAAAGGGGCCATGATGATAATTGGTCCAGATTT
>SCUP01000120.1 GCA_004297665.1 Nitrosarchaeum sp.
AAAGCAGCAGCAAAAAAAGCTTCAAAAAAGAAATAATCAATTGAAGCAAATTTTTTTCTTTTAAATTCTAATTTAATACTTTTAAAACAAACCAACGCGTATTGCGACGTTCATAGGATACATTTGCTAAGGATCTAAAATTCACTAATCTTTAAGTGTATAAAAATTGGAAATAAAATGACAGATGGAACATACTAAAGAATGCGAATACAGAAATGCTCATGATATGATTCATGCTAACTGCTTTTGTAAATGTCATAAGATAGTCATGATGGATTCAAGGAAAATGGACTCAAAATCCTTCTAATTATTATATCAAAAACATCAATTAAACCATTATTCTAAGCTCTTTATTGATGAAAGATATGATACTAGTTGCTAATTGGCTAGATTGGGAAATGATCAATACCCACAACCTCTCTCAGATTAGAGCAGTGAAGCTCGTCATTCAGGTCTGATACATAGGTCTTTGATACCAGTTAGCTTTTCAAATGACAGCTGCATTGACAACTATCAATAATGCATCGATGTTTTTTACAATCAAGACAACGCTTGCTTCTACCAGTTTTCATTCGTAGTTCTTCAATTCTTCTTGCCTTTTCACTCATGAAAATCAATATTATATGAATTCAAAAAGTCTTTAGGTTTTGTTGTTCAAAGTCCTAAAATAGCAGCAAATCATGGAAAAAAATATGCCAGAAAAGAGACCATTTAAGAGATTTGGCAACAGAACATCACGACCAAAAACACAAACAACCGAAGATAAAATCAGAGATTTTATTTTACGTAATTCAAAAAATGGCTATTATACCAAAGTTTCAACGCTTTCTTACAAATTTGAAATACCAGAAGATAAAGCATGGGAAATTGTAGGTATGCTTTTGACAGATGGCACATTAGAATCAATTCACGATGAATTTACTGGTGAGATGAAGCTGTGCGAAGCAGGAAAAACATATCTGATTATGAATCTAGAGCAACAAAGAAAAAGACAGAAATCACAAGAATTCAAGAGTAAAAAACAAAAATCAAAATAGAACAAACAGTGGGCTAAAGAAAAAGTATCCTTAATTTTACAACAACATACAAAAATTTGTGAGACAATGTAAAATTTGTGGTATACCATTAGGAAAAGAACCTACAACTCAACAATTAGAAGAACATTGGAAAAAACAACACAGCTGGCATTGGCAAATCAATCAAGATAAAACACCTGAAGATGTACTGCTAAAGAAAAAATAGTCATAAGGAAGCCTCTTTATTTTAGATAACATACAGAATTTTATGGAATTTATGATCACCATATTTCATTTTCATAAGGGTAATGACATAGATAAGATAATTTTTGGAAAAAAATTAAATGAAAATCAGATCAATGAAGATATCCGGATTTTTCCATCAGGCGGATTAACAAAAGAGGGAGGCATACAAGAAAAATACTTGAAAATAAATCTAAAAAACAACAACGACTTTAATTTAGATTTGTTATCTGATTTTTTAGCTTACAGATTATCACCAATGGATGACGCAGACAGTCTAAAAATTGGGAGTAACAAAGTTGCATTAAAAAAAGATGAGATAAAAAAAGCACTGCAAATTCACCTAAGTGAAATTTAGAATCAACGACTTGGAATAGTGGTCGTTTATAGCATGCCTAGACCACTAATCGAAGGCGTCAAAGTATTGTTCTTTTAGTGGTATAAAACAGGATATTGTGAAATTTCAAACATTTGTTTGATTCAAATTAAAAAATAAAACTAATTTTTAACAATCACATCACAATTGCAATAATTGATCAGTGACGATATCCCTCTAGGCTCTAATTTTTAGAAAAACTATTTTTGAGCTTGTTGATATGAAAAAATTTACTCTGGTTATGTAATATCAATTCCGAGGTATAGACTCATGTCAGAAATCGAGGCATATGATGTCAAAGCACACAGAAAAGTAACTATGAAGAACCCAAAACCATACTTGATGAAAAATGGCTCATGGGCACTTAAAGGAACTAGTTCTGCTACTGGGATCACTTTATTCAAAATTGTTGGCAAAAAACCTTCAATCTCCCATTCAAGACTAGACATTCTGAGAAATGTGTTTACCAGCAGAAAATGTGAATGTGACAGATTCTGCTAGTATTTTTTTGTAGATGAACATAGTTTTAGTTATAATATTATTCATTTTAGGAAATAATAATTCGAAAGTGTTAATTTGATAAATTCTCAGAAACAATCATGTCTGGCGAGATAGAGTGGCATGGAAATTTTTACGGTATTTCATGGGCATATGAGAAAGACAGATTGGTAGTATCCACTGTCTTTGAGGATAAAAAAGAGGCAATGGAAATTGCAATGGAGATCAAAGATTGGAGCGATAAATTCACAAGATTAACAATTATTGAAAAAGAAAATGGAGAATATTCTATTTGCTGTTACCAGGATCCACAAATCTCAAAGAATGGAAAAAGTATTGGGTTGTATCGTACAGGGATGCGCCAAAGTGGTGGATACGAACAAGTAAAGCCAATGATTACAGAAAAATCACCACTGCTACAAATTGCATATGCAGCAGATGCAAGAGATATGAACACCTACGAGCAAATATCACGACTAGTACCAATGAGAAAATGCCGAATAATTTCAGAAAAAGAGTTGAAAAAACAAGAATTTTTCTATGAAAAGGCTGCAGAAAAGGCTAATCAAAAATAAACAAAATCTATTTTTTAAAATTGTGTAAATATCATAAGGAATGTCTACATCTTCAACAAAATAATTTATTAGTCATCATCTTGTAAATCGGAATATTGTATGTAATTTAACACACATACTGCCCCTTAAGTTCATACAAAATTAAAATCAATTATGCAAGACACACGCAGAGTCAGGACTACAGATAAAAAAACAGAGGTAATCACCAAAATAGAGTCAGAATCAGTGGAATTAAAAGACAAGACAATTGAAGAAAAGAGACTAAAGCTCGCACTAGACCTACGTAGACTCTAAATTTTTGTTTAACATTCAAAACTATGCTTAAATAAAATCAAAAATCATTTAGAGGATGTCTAAAATTACTGAGTTTAAACGCCCTAGTATTTTGTTGCTTATTTTAGGAATTATCTTGACTTTGATTGGATTTACAATGCTGTTAAATCCTCAAGACAATACTACCAATATGATTTTTCTGAGCATGTTTGGTATTGGTCTATTTATGTCAGGATTAGGTTTTTCAGTACTTTATCAAATAAGAAAAGTAAAAACAAAACCATAAACTAATTTTCAAAAACATAGTATTTTAAGGCCAAAAGAAACAAGAAAACAAATGGCAGAATTCAAATTGCAAGGATCAGGAGGCTACATAATAGCTGATTTAACTGAAGAGCAAGCAAAAAAAGCAGATTTAGGAGTTGGGAAATTATTTTTAGCACCAGTAGGCAAACTTGAAGAACAAAAAATGGCAAAGCATTACTGTAAAAATTGTGAAGCTGAGTTTAGCAATCCACCAAAGATAAGATTAGAAGAAAATACTAATGAACAAGTTGCAGACAATTTGATTCTAGTAGAAAGAGGTCAATACACATGTCAGCAATGCAGTTCTATTATTGGAGAATACAGAGTATTCAAAAAACAAGATGAATCAAGCGATATTGGCAATGCAAGGCCTAGCCAATAAATCAGGTAATTCTAAAACAATATCTTTAAGTTTAGAAAAAATCAGAAAAAATAGTTATGGCGAGCACCTTATTTAAGATAAAATGTGAAAAAGGTCACAAAGCAAATGCTTTGATCTGGGATGATCAAACCATTGAAAATTACATAGAGAGTAAAAAATGTAATAGCTGCGGTGCATTATTACATCAATTATCCAAATAAAACAGTTCAAAACAAAATCAGCGCATGTAGAGAATTACTTAATTAGATATTTCCTTCTTTATATAATATGGATTCAAAAGACAATCCTGAAAAAATTTACCCGTCAGGATATGAACCAAAAGAGACCAATACAGACGTCAATGTTAGAAATCAATTACTCAATGAGATACTAAAATCATCACCAACTGAATTTATCAATACAGATTTGTTCACAGTGATGTCAAAACGACGTTCAACTAGAAAATTTACAGATAGAATAGTAGAGACAGTAAAGATAGACAAAATCATAGCTGCTGCAGACACTGCACCTACTGCAGGAAATTTTCAGGGTTTTGAGATATTTTATGTAAAAAGTCCTGAAAAAAAGCAGCAGTTAGTAGAGGCATGCAACAATCAGCCGTACGTACACGCACCTGTGGTACTGGTTTTTTGCAAAAACCCATCTAGAGTCAAATTGAATTTTCCAGAAGAGATACTTAGAAAATTCGCCATACAAGATGCCACACTAGCTGCGGCATATTCTCAGCTTGCAGCTCAGGCTTTGGGATTAAGTTCTATATGGATTGGGATGTTTGATGAGCAAAAAGTAATGAAAGTAATCAATACAGATTTGATTCCATCATCAGTATTATGCATAGGATATCCTAAACAGGATAAATTTCCAAAACCAAGAAGAAATCTTCAGGAAATAGTGCACGCAGTTTGGTAGTAAACAAACTAATTCTGAGAGGACATTTTAATTATTTATCATAGTTAAATAAATTAGAAATTATTTTTTATCTGCAAGTCTTTTTTTGTCTCTACATATGCCACAGAGATAATTTTTCTTAAAATTATCGATTTCCAGCTTAAATGAATCAGAGCCAAAATAGTTTTCAGATGCTTGCATTCCACCAGGTACTGTTTTTCCACATTTTGTGCACTTTATATCTAAATGGAATTTAATTTTTTTCTCATTTTTATTTATCTTACCAATGTTCATATACGATATCAAGTTTGAATCATATACAAATCTTAAGTTTTAAGTAAGTAAAATCTAAAGAAAATAATGGAATTTTTTCAAACAGAAGAACCAGAGATTGAAAAACCAATAGTCATTGCGGCGATGCAAGACATGGGAAATGTGGGTAGCATAGTAGTAAATTTCATCAACAATAGTTTGAGAACAAAAAAATTCAGAATTGCAAAGACGCCATACCCCACATATGTTGTAGATGAAGGAGGACATATCGACTTGCCAAACGAAAGTTGGGAGTACAAATACGCTGATGGCGTGATTATTTTTGGAGGAGGAACTGGTCAGCCACAAGACAGCCAAGAACTATATTCGCTTTGCCAAGATGTCATCGATGTTTCCAAAAAATATTCTGCCAAATTCATCTATACATTGGGAGGTTTTCACACAAACAGAGTACTAGATAAAAATCCTAAAACTTTTGTCACTACCACATCAATAGAACTAACAAAACAGATGCAAGGATTAGGAATTTTGACAACACCGCAAAGATCAATAATTACGGGGTTTAATGGTCTGATCTTAGGATTTGCAAAACAAAACGGGATTCAGGGAATGGGAATGTATGGAGAATTAAATCAGCCTGAAATTCCACAGTACAGAGCAGCAATTAGCATAATCAAGACGCTGGAGAAACTAACCTACAGAAATCTAGGAGACACAAGCAAGCTAGAATCACTTGCACAGGAAATAGAGAAAAGCTTTGAAAATTAATTACATTGTAAAATCCAAATAAGGATTATTTTCTTAAAACACTTGATTTTTTTATTGCTTTGATAGAATATAGATAATTGCAGTTTACTCACCACATTACAACAATTTCACTGGCATCTCAAACAGAAATAGACGGAATAAGATACTATCAGACACCTCAAGGAAAACTATACCCGTCAATTACCACTGTATTATCGAAAACATCAGACATGTCAGGCCTTGATGAATGGAGAGAAAGGATGGGAAACGATGCGGCAGAGCAAATAATGAGAGAAGCACAAGTTCATGGAACAATGACACATAAACTATGTGAAGACTATCTAAACAATAAAGAATCAGAAGGAGATTTTTTTGATATTCCAAAGAATCATTTTGAGAAACTAAAGCCATATCTGCATAAAATGAATAACATTAGAGGAGTCGAACTTCCGTTATATAGCGACGAGTTTGAAATTGCAGGAACTTGTGATTGTATAGCAGAATATAATGGAAATTTGTCAATTATTGATTTTAAGACAAGCAGAAGTAGACTGATGGAATATTACGATAAAGTTCAGAAATATTTCATGCAGGCAACTGCATATTCTCTTATGTGGAAGGAAAGAACAGGTACAGAAATAGATCAAATTGTAATCATAGGTTCTGAAGAAACGGGTGATGTTGCAGAGTTTATCAAAATACCATTTGATTTTAAAGAAGCATTAATTGAAAAGATAGAAAAATTTCATGAGTCAGCAAACTAGAAAATAATGTAAAATCTCTTTATTGCAGAATAAAGGAGGCAACATACGATGAAGACGATATTTTACATCATTCTTCCAATAGTCGCGTTTTTACTAATTTTGACTAATGCGCTTTACGGGCATTTATTGTTTGTATCAACTACAGAATATGTGACAACCAAGTATTCAGTGTATGTTCATCTGCAACCAGAGTGGCATAGTAGTTCTAAAAACATCATATTTGATGTTACAAATTCTTGGTACAAATTAGAGGATAATAAAACTAACAATGTTATTAGCGATTCAAAGGAATACAATTCTAACCAACTCCAATTCATTAACGGTAAATCATATGTTGAGCTAAAACACAGCTTTAGTAATTGTCAGAAAGAGTGGCAACCAACATCATATGGAAAAGCAGTAGATACAGTACGACATGAAATTGAATATGTACAGGGAAATCAACTAAGTACAAATCCAGACATATCAGTTTATCCTGACATTGAAAATACCAATTATGATAAATCTCAGCAACAAATTAAAATCAAAGATGGATATGTGCAGTTTATCCCAATATGTACATCAAAAGATACTACTTCATATGATTACAGCATAAAGACAGACAACAATGATGTGGGATTTGATGTTTATTTTGTATCATCATCTCTTGAACGGGACAATTTTTTCAGTCATGATTTTGATTACTATGAAAAACCGGGCTGTTTTGCGCAAAATAGACAAAGCTATAGTGGTACGTGCAACGATGTGGAAAAAAATGGGGGATTGATCATTGTATTTCCAGACGAATTGAATCCATGGGTTACAAAAGTGACAGTAAACCTTTATGAAAAATAGCCTTGAATTATGTACCGTCAAGGAACTTAACTAGGCTTAAAATAAAGTCAAAATTAACCCATAATTAGAAAATGACTGATTTCATTCACGAACCATACAAAACTGTCTATGTTAGGGACTTGATCAAGCTAAGCCTTGATGATCTGCTCAGTATGATGGGATCACTTGAATCAGGCAATGCATATTGGGTTGATGGTGTTCTTTTTGCATGCTTTGCAATGACTGATTCAGAAGAATTGGCAAAAAAAGAGATTCAGGGTCAGACATATCTGGACAAAGTTATATTTACAAAATATGAACACTATACCAAGACAGCAAAATTATCAACCAATATGGAAATCAATGTGTTAAACGTACAAAAAAGCCAACTGTACAAGGATTTGATATCATGGTTGAAAAAACAACCTGTATGGAACGAATAGAATTATTTCTATAGACACATACATCAAGAACTAGATATTTTAATGTCTTTTTTCAAAGAGAAACAATTGGGTAAAGACAAATCAGAGATTTTCATAACAGAGTTTCCAAAAGAAGGATTGGCATAATAGATCAGTTGCAAGGAAGGGCACAGTTTGCAATTTTAGATCAAATAAAACTAATGAAGACATTAGGTATGGAATACAAAGAGATTAGCGCGATAATTCTTGCCAATGTTCAAAAAATAATAGAGAATTATCAGTCACAGGATTAAACATAGATTTCAGTCTTAACTTCATACAGAATTTCTTATAAAAATAAACAAATGTTAAGAATTTACAGAATAGTCTTTTTATTTCATTATTACGGTATATTGTAGGTAGTAATCAATTAATCCCAAACATCAATGGTATGTGAAAAGAGAATTGATGCTCAGATGTCAGTGGATATCTGATTGGTTTTGATTACTATCTAATTTTTACCGTGTTTTGTGTTAAATTTACAATCCAGATTCTTTATTCGGATACGCCACATTTTGTACAAGTCCATATCATTTGAAACATTTGTGCCTGTCTAATCATAGAATTACCACATATTTTACAAGTTTTAGAATCTCTAGATGACATTACCTATACTCATCTCCACAGTCACCAATTATATCAAAAAGGTCATTGGATTTTCCAGTAACTAAACTTATCATAGCATGATCTTGAGAGTCTAGCTGCAAATCAAAGACTTTAGCATTATCTTGCCTATGTTCAGATATTCCTAGTCTTGCGCCTATTATTACTCCTGCAACTGCAGGCTTGTCTAAAATAAATTTGGCAGATACATTTGCAATACTGGAATCATGTTTTTTTGCTATTTGAGATAATACATGTAATAATTCTTGAAATAATTTCCATCCGCCCCATGCATCAATCATGTTATAGTATTTTTGCAGACTAGAAGTAACAAGATCTGCTCTGTGTGGATCTGGAGAGTTTAGATATTTTTCAGATAAAAATCCACCAAGCAAAGTACCATATGTAAGAAGAGATATTCCATGTTTTTGGCAAAATGGTGCCATCAATTTTTCTGGCCTTTGATCTAAAATAGAGTATTGCACTTGATTTGATACTAGTTTGAATCCTTTTTCAATCATTATTTTGATTCTTTGTGTATCAAAGTTTGTCAGACCAAGATGTTTGATTTTTCCCTCATCTCGTAGTTTTGATAAATGATTAAGAGCATCAAGATAACTTGGATTATTGTAATCCCACCAGTGAAACTGTACCAAATCAAGTGAATCAGTATTCATTTTGTGCAGTGATTGATCTATATGATATTCTACAATAGACTTTGTCATAGGTCCAGGATTTGGTACAAATTTAGTCAGTGCTTGTGATTTTGATAACTCGTTTGGTGGCAATCGTTTTCTAAATTCTCCAATGTATGATTCAGCAGGGCCATAGATATCAGCCAAGTCCCATGTGGTAAATCCATCTTTGTGATATTCTAGCATCTCTAAAATGGCAGAGTCGGGGTTAATCTGGCCGTGTCCGCCAGATACCTGCCACATTCCATTTAAGATTCTGCATATGGATAAATCATCAGCTAGAGCAATTTTTGAATTGGACACTAAATTCTAGAGAATGTTACTTTATTTTATGAGTATGCAAATATACGATAGTAATTAACAGATAAAATATACAATAAAAAATAATCAATTAATTTAAGAATCATATAGATACAATGTCCATATGGTTCATTATTATATCAAAAAAATAAGGCGCCTTTCGCATAAACCATCAACATGCATTGATTGCAATAGTCAAAATATT
>SCUP01000121.1 GCA_004297665.1 Nitrosarchaeum sp.
AAAATTCCAGAAGGAAACTGGGGTAAAATTGTTCACGATAATGATTCAATGTGGCTAGCTGGTTGGACAGATTACCTTACTGAAAAAAGAAAGTATGTGTGGCTTGCAGACACTGCGGGATTAAAACAAGATAGAGACAAAGCAAAATACGAAAAAGCAGTCAAGCTATCAAAAGAGATCGAGAAGATCAAAGACAGAATGGTAAAAGATATGAAAGATAAGGATCCCAAAATTAGCAGAATTGCAACTGTATGCTATTTGATTTATAGAACTGCAATGAGAGTGGGAGATGAAAAAGATCCTGATGAGGCAGATACAGTTGGCGCAACCACATTAAGAAAAGAACACATAAACATCACAGATAATACAATAGAATTTGATTTCTTGGGAAAAGACAGTGTAAGATGGCAAGAAACAGTCAAAGCAGAAGGCAATGACAAACAATTCCAAGAAAATCTCAAGAAAATAATCCAAAATAAAAAACCAAAAGACCAGATTTTCGAAGACATCACATCAAGGCATGTAAATGCATATTATTCTAGTATAGTAAATGGGCTAACTGCCAAAGTTTTCAGAACATATCTTGCAACTACGATGGTGAAAAACTATCTTAAAGAACATGACAGTATGAAAGGAAAAACGCCCAATGAAAAACTGTATCATGCAAAATTAGCAAATTTGGAAGCAGCAATAATGTGCAATCATAAAAGAACCATACCAAAAACCTTTGAGGAATCACTTGAAAATAAGAGAGAGACACTAAAAAACATCAGCAAAGAACAACCTTGGAAAAAAACTTTAGATGCATTAAAAAAAGCAGAATCATCAGAAGATAAAACAGATGCACAAAAAAAGAATAAGGCAAAAAAAATTAAAACACTAAATGAGCAAATCAAAAAGCAAAAAGAAAAACACAAAGATAGAATAGAGAAATTACAGCTACAAATTGACTTGTCTGAAAAAACTAAAGATTACAACCTTGGAACATCATTGCGAAATTACATAGATCCACGTATTTTCAAAGCATGGACTAACGAAGTAGGTGCGGAATGGGAGAAACTATACACTGCTGCACTACAGAAAAAATTCCTTTGGGTGCAAAACGAAAAAGTTAGCTGGTCAGAGCTAGCAAAAGATTAAAGATTCATGTAAAAATGATCAGTCATTCAAATCTACATACGTAGCATTTAATTTCTCAAATTATCTGAAATAGGTTATGCCGGGGTAGCTCAGCCTGGTTAGAGTGCCAGTTAATTGGTAAACTCTACCGGTTCTTCCAAAAAAGGCAATACTCATAATCTGGAGGTCGTGGGTTCGAAACCCATCCCCGGCATACATAAAATACACATTCCTTATTTTTCAAAAATCTAATGGAATAAACTAGTTTCCAATACACCACATACATGAAGAAAAATTCATAGATTTTGCATTTTCCAATGTATCAGGAGTAAAGTATTGTCTGTCTTGTAGTTTCATCTCTACAATTTTACATTCTTTTTTCATGTTGGCTAAATGATGTACAAGAGTGGTTTGTTTATCACCTAAAAAACCAGCCATACTAATCAATTGTCTTTTTCAAATGTGTCTTTTCATGTACAAGCACATTCTCAAAGGTATCCATCCATCCTTCCCAATGAAAAGTGCAATCCTTGCAGTTATACTTCATTTTATTTTTTTTCCTGCTCAAGTTTCTTTTTTTCAGATTCTTTGAACGCGTTTACATCATCAGATGTCTTTTTTGAATTTCGTTGCAATTTTGCAAATAGTTTTTTTAACATACCTAATTAGGCTGCAACTAGGATATAAGGCAAGAATTTTCATGAATCGAGGTTTCAGACGTAGCTGAGTAGTTAATTCAGTCCTTCCTAATGGATATGCAAACTCACACCACTACGTTATTGGTATTATCGCGATACTGCTTATAGAGATTACACATTTTACCTAACAATACGTACAATAATCACTTTTTTGCAATTATCAAATCTACTTTATAGTTTAAAGTTGTGCGTGGATTTAGTTTTAGATTCCAAGTCAGATAAGAAGGCTTTTTTGTCTTTGCAGTAATAGTAAATCCCAACTCTTCCAGGCTTGTTCTTAATGCGAATTCATCAAGTGGTGTTTTGACGGAATTTTTGCCTCTATCAAAATCATAAGGATCAGATATTACAAAATCACCTTTGAGAATTTGTTTGGAGATATGCTGCAGTAAATCTTTGGGTTCTACTAATTCTAAAATGTTTAATGCTAAAATCAAATCAAATTTTGTTTTACCAAAAACATCAGACATCAAATCTGCAACAAAATAGTCCAAATTGTCTTTTTGTGTTTTTTTTGCAATACTAATTGCACTAAAGGATCTATCAATTCCAAATACATTTCGATTAGAATCTGCAAGAAAACTGCTCAGAATTCCAATAGAACAACCATATTCTAAAACAAGTTTTGATTTTGGTATAGCATCTAATTCATTTTTAATTATAGAATAAAATTTAGATTTTTGACTATTCTGATAAATTTTACTCCATCTTTCTTCAAGCGTTGTTCTATCATCAGTATTTCGTTTAGAATTAGACAGTGAATGTTTAAGAAATTTCTTCATTTTATCATGAGATATAGAATTGTATAGTTTTCCTCCCAACATCATACGCTCAGAAATATATTTTGAAAAATCATCCCAAATGATCGGAATTTTTTGAATTATTGGAAAACACAGTGTACATTTTTTACATTCTAAAATTCCTTCTTCAATCTCTGTTTCTTTTTTAAATACATCAAGTTCTAATTTAGAGCCGCATCTAACACATCTTAGAAAATTTAGACTGAATTCATGCATTTTTGGATACAGGCTAAATCAATTTGGAACTAATAATTTCTTTTAGATCCTAAAGAAGAATAATGTTAAATGTAGTATTTTGACGATTTTATGCGAATTGGGAGAATTTGAAGAATTTGTAGAGGCATTATTTGGACAATTGGCTGTAGAAATCAATGAGGAAAAAGAGATTGCCAAGCTAGCAGACAGGGCAAAAGATGATCTTTCATTTAAAGTGAAATTTGAAGGATTGGAAAAAATAGCTCAAGAGGTCTTCCCAATATTAAAGAAAAAAGTTGAGGAATTTTTAGGAGTTAAAATCTCAGATGATTTGAAGCTAGAGTTTCCAGATCTTATAGAATTGAAAAAATTGAAAGGTGAAAAAGTATTTTCAGATGAGAAATCAAAAGAATACGTAAGAGAGTTATTTGATGCGGTTGCAAATGAAGATCAAAAGAAAATTGCAGAACTAATGAAAAGAGATACTGCAAAATATCTTGTATATTCAACATATGCCATTCAGTATATCTCAAAGATTTCAACTACTTATGGGGATTATTTGGATTCTGTAATTTATCTAAACAAGTTTGTGCTTTCTAGATATCCCCAAATCATTTTGCACAAACAAGGAGAACCGTATGAATCAAGATTTGCAAATGTCAATTCAGGTTATTTGGGAGCAGTAAAGATGACTATTTTGGAAGAACAGATCCATTCTACACAAGAAAAATTACAGCAATTAAATAAAAATGCAGCAACACAGGTCAATTTGATTAACGAAGAACTAGCAGAAATAATTCTAGAATTAGATAATCAAACAGTGAATAATCTTTCAGAATATTTACAGCTTCAAGCTGTTCCAGATGATTTTCCATTTGCAAAAAAAGCAAATCTGTTTTTCTTCTTAAATCCAGATCATTTCTTAATTGAGCAAATTGGTCCAGATGTGATGACTTTCACACATGTAGAAATAGATCCTAAAATTTCGGCTGCAATTCCACAATTGTTAGATATTTACAAAAAATGGCTAATTCCAATTCAGCAACATCATGCAGCTTTTACAATAATGGAGGGAATGGCAGGATTTGCCATAGAAAACATACTAAAAGACGATGAAGATTTTCAAAATTATCTTGCCACCTTTATGGGCACAGATTTCTCATCATATCAGGTTAGAAAAAACATGGGAAGAGACTTTACAAAAAACATTTATGAGAAATTAGGGAAAAATGCATTCAAAAAGTTAATGGAAACCCCACCTAATACAAGAGAAATAAAAGAGCCACAATTATACCTGAATAGAATAAAACAATAACAATTGCAAGAAAAATTTGACCCCCTAGTTGCAGAATGGCTTTCATTTGTAAAAAATCCAAACTTCAATCTAGTTGAGAAATGTCTCAAATTTGCTCAAATTCTAGAATATCCTGATCTAGATGTTGAAGAATATATTCAGAAAATTGCCATTATCGGAAAATCATTAAAAGAGTCAATCAGCGATGTAAAAAATCCTACATATCTGATTTCAATTTTAAATGAGCATCTTTTTCAAAATTTAGGTTTTAGTGGAGATAATGATGATTATTACAATCCAAAAAATAATTTTTTAAATGAAGTAATTGA
>SCUP01000370.1 GCA_004297665.1 Nitrosarchaeum sp.
TACAGGTGGGAGATTTTTTGCTTTATTTTATCCAAATTATAATCTGGACAAGTCATTGATTTTTTCATTTCATCAGCTGCAATTACTAGTGATTCAAGTATTTCATTGACAACAATACCACTCATGATTTTTTTTAACAGAGAATCAAGCAATGCTGCCAGAATCCCTAAATCTTCTTTTCCCATCATTGGGGCAAGTCCTTTAATTTTATGAGTCGATTTTTGAATTTTTGCTGCATTTGCAGATGCATCAAGACTACTCTGACAGGAATTTAGGATATTTTGAATTTCGGAGATTTCATCATTAATTTCAGCAGTTGCAACTTTGAGAAATTCATCAGCCATGTAGTTAATTTAATAAAATTCACCCATTATTTTTATACCCTATGTCAGATTCCAGATACTGTGAAGATTATCAATAAGACGTATCTACTAGTGGCAATTCTAATTGTAGCTGCAATAATCAATTTGACATTACTTTATCAGTCAGAACAAACAAGTAATTCTCAATCACAATCCATTATCAGAACAGGGGATCTTAAAGTACAGACAGAATCTATTTCAGGATTAGCTGTATCTGTAGCAAACGGAAATGATGAGGATAAAGATAATTTAGATAAAGAGATAGAAAATGCAAGTTCAGTTCTCACCATGTTAAAAAATGGAGGAGTGATTAAAGGACAAACAATACAAAAAATTCCGCTTTCAGTAGCATCAGATTATGATAAAGTGTTAACATCGTGGAATACATATAAAGAAAAAGTATTGAATGTGGAAAAAACATCAGTTTTTGATAAAGAAGCAATAAACGCAATGAATTATGTACTGCAAAAAAATAGTGAACTAGTTTTAACAACAAATTCTTTATCTAAAGAATTATCAGATTTGGGAAGAGACTACAATAGACATAAAGAAATTGCAAATGAGTTAGAAAAGTCTGCAAAAGAAATTGGACAATTAACCTTGTTAATTTCAATTGGTGAAGAGGAGAATGCACAAGAAAAATTGAAAAAAGAAAGAATAGGATTTGAAGTGGGTCTACGAAAATTATTAGGTATCTCAACAAAGGAGCTAGATGTAAAAAGCATAGGACAAGAACATGAAGAATTAATCCAAATTCCAAGAGAAAATTCAAATGAATTACGAAAACTAGATCCATTGTGGGAAGCACTGCAACCCAAAATTGGCATTCTTGAAGAAAGGGCATTATTATCACCAAATTTTAATTCAGCAAAAAATGAAATGAA
>SCUP01000013.1 GCA_004297665.1 Nitrosarchaeum sp.
GCTCATGTTTTCTCTACTAAAAAAAATGGAGAATTTTATGATTTTATCTTTGGTGTAGTAACCGGGATCGATGGAAGAAAAGTTGGCATTAACGGAATAATTGTAAATCCCGTGGGTCTCAAAAATAAAATTTCTCAAGGTAAAACAGGTGTTAGGTCTACTGAAATTCTTGAGCATCCAACACCTGATAATGTTGTATTGGCTCTGGTTTACAGAGTTGAACATGAAAATTATGCTGAAGTCATAGATTTGGATAAGGACAAATGCGATTTAATTCCGCCAAAAGTTTATGCAATGTTGGATGGTTGGATTCGTGAATCTCTTCCAGAATTAATTAACAATGTGTTGTCATTACCGCCAGGTTCTGAAAGAGATGAGGCAAAACGCGTTTTAAGACATAGAATGGACACACTTGTGGATAAGCATCTAAAAAGAACACTTTACTCTGTTTGTAGAAGTCTGAAAATACTCAACTAGAATTTCTGTTTTTGATAGAACTCGATTTATCATAACTTCATCAGACCTCACATTAGTTTGAATGGACAGACACCAGCAGAAGCTTGTGGGATTGAAGTAAAAGGAAAAGATAAGTGGAAAACATTGATACAAAATGCAGTTAGAAATGTCTGAAAAACAATTTCAAATTGATAGGGTGGATAGATTCTTAGATAATTACATTGAGGGTTGGAACGAATTTCATACGAGTTTTAATGATCTTGCTGAAGGAACGATTGATGCAAATAAACGAGAAAGAACCCCACTATTAGCTGTATGTGGGGTTGTAGTAACAATTCTGTTTGGGTTATCTTCACAAAATGTAATTGATAACAATACCTTATCGCTGTATTTGGCTATAGATGGAATAATCGCAATAGGAATTTTTCTTGGTTATGGAATTTACACATATTCACTCAGTAAGATATTTAGTAAAACTGAAGCCACAATGATCACTTCAACTACATATCTACAAGCTTTACGTTCTAGTTTTAACGCAGTTACATTTGATATATCTTCTTTAAGCCCAAATAGAATTGCAGATTATTTTGTTTTAGCAAATTTGACAGATTGTTCTAATAAAATTCGAATTGGGCATGAATTTAATAAAATTACCAAAATGAAAAGAATTGCATTACCTACAAGAGATGAACTCTTACGAATTATGAAGGATTGGGAACCTGCACTTCAAATGGGATTGGAAACATATAACAACTCAAAAAAAGAATTTGAACAGAAGTATTGGGAAGGTTATCAATTTTTAATTGAAGAAATTAAAGAATATTCTAAACATCATACAACTGTATAAAACATATAGAAAAAAATTATTTACGATCAATTATTGCAAAACTTATGTACTTGAATCGAAGGGATCGATTATGGGCATATCTGTAAAACTAAGCGGAGGAGTAACACTAGCTGGGGTTCTGTGTATTATTGGTTCAATTCTTTTAGAATATGCGGAAAATATCCCTGATAAATATTGGAAATTATTTTATGCAGGAATAGGTATTACTGCATTAGGCGTCTTTCTTGTGGTAAAAGGTGGAGGAGATTCCAATTAATATTAAAAATCCAACA
The DNA here is from genome assembly GCA_004297665.1 of Nitrosarchaeum sp. GTDB lineage: Archaea > Thermoproteota > Nitrososphaeria > Nitrososphaerales > Nitrosopumilaceae > Nitrosarchaeum. The sequence goes on from SCUP01000013.1 coordinate 1,576, forward strand.
CCAATACCAGAAAGAAAATCAAAATTAAACTCATAACCAAATATTGTTAAAATCAATCCAATAATTGAAAATAATATTAATTGATTTTTTGAATTAAAAATTAGCAACCGAAAAGTAACACCTCATTTAGAAACCGAAGAGGTAACAGAACCTAATTTCACCATAGTTTTATATTATGCCCTAAGAAAATCTCGATACAATGGAATACGTTTATGCTGCTTTACTTCTTCACAAGCTACAAAAAGAAGTTAATGAAGCAAACATCAGCTCAGTTGTTAAAGCATCTGGCGCTGCAGTAAATGA
>SCUP01000122.1 GCA_004297665.1 Nitrosarchaeum sp.
TTAATCATAAATAATTTTTCTAACTTTGAAATTTGTTTTTCCAATCCAATCTCTTTGGCTTCTTCAAAAAGTTTGGTATCTACACCACTTAATGGCATTATTGGTAATACATCTTTTTGAAATACTCTTTTAATTGAATAATCAATAAAATTTGTAGAAAATATCAGTGGAGATAATGCAAGAGATACATGACTTATCTTATTTAATTTTGCTTCATGAAGCATAATTTCTAATATGGAATTTACAAAGACTAGGTAGTTTCTGGTTCCTGTTTGATTAATTTTAACATTAAAGAATTCCAGCACAACTTTTTGTTTTACCAGTCTTGGAATTATTTGATTAATCATTTTAGCTAAATTCATTAATTCTGATTTTTGTCTATAGCAGATAATTATTTTTGAATCGAATCCTTGTTTTATTGTCTCAAAACAAGAAATTGCTGAAATCTCATCATAAACACTGCATATAGCATTTTTATTTTGAGACTGATATGGTATGCCACCCTGACCTTTATCTGAAAAAATACAAACATATGCATTATTTTTTGTTAGATATGTGTACAGTAATTTATCAAAATCTTCTTCTGTTCCAGGACGTGCACCCATGTTAGCTTTTTTTTCTATAATGCTAGATGTTGCTGCAAGTTCGATGTCTTTTGTAAAAAATCCCTTTGATGTTCCTTCAACTTTAACAAGAAATCTTTCTCCCTTTAAGAGCAAATTTCCACCTACTGTAGTAATTTCTGATACAACTTTTTGAAAATCATTTTTTACCTGCCTAGCAATAGCTATCTTTTCAATACCAAAAAGTAAATTTATTGCAGATGATGAAAATACAGGATCATTTGCATCTACTAAAATGACATCTCCATCACGTTTTATTGACTTGTATTCTTGATTTTGTATCTTTAGAATTTTTTTAATATTTATGATTAATTGTGGAATTTTATTTTTAGAGAAAACTGTTGGAAAAACTACTACATAAGAAATATCTTCCATCTCTTCTTTTTTTGAAATATGCCTGTTTATAATTTAGGATAAACATTGGGTAATCAATATAAAACAAAACAATTCAAGTGTATTTATGAAAAAATTTACCCAAGAACAAGTAGATCAACTCAATTCAAAAATAAAGACAACAAACGAGGCCCTTCAGTGGGTATCTGATAATCTTCATCCACGAGTTGCAAAAGCATCAAGTTTTGGTGCAGAGGATACAGTAATTATGGATATTATGCTCAAGATTAATCCCAAGTTTAGATTCTTTACATTAGATACAGGAAGACTACCGCAGGAAACCTATGACATTATGGATATTGTAAGAAAAAAATACAACATAACAATTGAGGTTTTGTTTCCTGATACTAAAGAAGTTGAAGATATGGTCAAAGAAAAAGGAATAAATCTTTTCTATGAGAGTGTGGAAAACAGAAAACTATGTTGTGAAATCCGTAAAGTACATCCAATTAATAGAATGTTATCTACACTAGATGGTTGGATTACTGGATTAAGGCGTGATCAGACTGAAGTAAGAAAAGATGCATGTATTTTCCAAATAGATCATGGACATGATGGAATTTTGAAAATTAATCCAATAATAGATTGGACTTGGGATCAAATTCAAGACTATATCAAGAAAAATAATTTACCATACAATAGTCTTCTTGACAAGGGATATCCAAGTATTGGATGTGAGCCATGTACTAGAGCAATTAAACCTGG
>SCUP01000123.1 GCA_004297665.1 Nitrosarchaeum sp.
GTATTAACACATTTAAAATTAATGAGATGACTGACAAACTTTCACCCGTTAAAGTTTTTGATCTTCAGGCATGTGCATTGCCCATTTTAGTAACTCCGTTACAAGGATTACTTCATGATTTTCCTGAAGAACAATGTGGGCTGATTTATTGCCAACTAGAAGACTTTTCAGACAAAATAATTGCCTTATTACAAGATGATGAAAAACTAAAACTAAAGGGACAACTTGGTCTGAAATTTATTGAAGACAATTTCACTTGGAAAAAAGCAGCAGAAAAATGGATAAATGAGTTTAAATCAATAATTGTAAATTTTAAAGACTAATACTATATTTTTTCCAACACTCTGTATCTAATGTCATATCCATTGTTAATCTAGGACCTGAATATTCATTTATTGTCATAGGAAGTACTTCGGGTGTTGTCATTTTTGCAATCTCAAACATAGAAATTTTCCTGTCCCCGACAATATGAACAAAACCTTTCAAATTAGCATTTTCTACTTCTTTTAATCCTTCAGCAACTTGATTTGAAAACAAATATGTTCCAAATCTGTCTGTAAATGCCTTAGGATATGGCCATTTTTGTTTTGAAACAAAATTTGTTCTTACAATTAGGTAATTATTCAATTTTTTAACTTCATATTCTCCCAATAATTTAGTTAAAGCGTAGAAATTTTCTGGATATGGAATAGATTTTTCTTTGTACATTCCACTATGACCATCAAATACACAAGCAGTACTAATATAGATAAATCTAGTTTTTTTTTTGAATTCAATTATTGCATCTACAAGATTTCTTGTACCGTTTACATTGACATTCATTGCTAACTCTCTGTTTTCTTCACATAGACGAACTTTTGTAACTGCTGCTGCGTGAATTACCAAATCTATGTCTTTTTTTTTGAAAAAGTCAAAAACACTGTTTTTATCACAAATATCTAATTCTTTATGAGTTGGTGCTATTACATCTGGAAAAACTTTCTTTAATTCGGTTCCAAGAATTCCAGAACCTCCTGTAATTAACACTGACATTGTTTTTTTAATTGAAATAGAGGCTATAAAAGAATCTATGTGTATAATTTTCCATGGAGGATATTGTTCACTTTAGATGCAGTATGTCCATCTCCAAGCATCTTGTCCCATTCCCATTGTGGAATATGTGATGTTATTGTCTTTACTGCATTTTCTATATTTGTTGGGTCTAAACCAGATAAGATATTTGAACCGGCTTCAATTGTTTCAGGTCTTTCAGTACTTTCTCTAATAGTTACGCAAGGTCTCTTAAAATAAAGCGTCTCTTCTGGAACAGTTCCAGAATCAGAAATTAGACAAAATGCGTTTTTTTCTAATTTTGTAAAATCAAAGAATCCTAATGGATCTATTAGTTCAATACCTTTATAATTTTCTTGTAGATGCTTCATCTTACTTTTGGTTCTAGGATGTATGG
>SCUP01000124.1 GCA_004297665.1 Nitrosarchaeum sp.
GGTGATTATTGTGCTATGGATGATTCTTGTACCCATTCAGGTGCAAGTCTTTCAGAAGGAAAATTAGATGGCTGTAAAGTGATATGCGGATGGCATAAAGCCGAATTTGATTGTAAAACTGGTAAATTAGTTAAATTTCCTGCCAAAATCAGAGATTTAGCATCATACAATGTTTCTATAGAATCAGACAACGTATTTGTAGAGATGTAACTATATACTTCAAATTTTCAAGAAATGGTGTAAAAAATGATTGATGATAAACAAAACAAAGAAGCAATGAAAGAAGCAATAGAAACGTTAAACCAAATTGCTACAAACCATTCAACACCCAAGACAATTAAAAAATCCATTACTGATTTGATAGCAGATTTGAATAACGAGGAATATTCACTATCAGTCAGAGCTAATAATACAATTAGTTTGTTAGATGATGTGACACAAGATCCAAATATGCCTTCATATGTAAGAACACAGTTATGGCAAGCAGTCTCAAAGCTTGAAAGCATAAGAGAATAAATTCCGTATTGTTTTAGTCTCAATATTGAAAATAGAAGAATATCTAAAATCACTACCAGAAAATATAGTTAGTGGAGAAGATGTTCAATTACCAGATAGATCATTTAGAGAAATTTTTAATTTTGTAAATTTAGGAAAAAACGATATTTTTTATCATCTTGGATGTGGAAATGGGAGAGGAATTATGTTATCTTTGAAAGAATATAATGTAAAAAAGGCTGTAGGTATTGACAATAACCCAGATAAAATCAAACAAGCAAAAGAGATTCTAAGTCAAAATAGTCTTTCAGGAGAGTTAATTTGTGAGAATATACAAAATGCCGATATTTCTGAGGCAACGGTAATTTTGTTTTGGTTTACTAATGAAGAAATTATTAATCACATGATGAATAAATTCAAAGATCTAAAACAAGGTACAAAAATAATCACGATTTGGGGACCATTACCAGATTGCCTTCCTGAAAAAGTAGAATTTCCATACATAATTAACCAAATTCCTTTCAAGAAAGCAAATAGTTTGCAAGAACAATTATTAGAAATTTTTGGAGTGAAGTGTGTGAGTTTTGTAACTGCATGGGAATTTGCAGAAAGATACACAAAAGCAATCAGCACCCCTGAAATTGGAAATGACAGGTTTTTAACAATTATTCAAACTTTAGTAATTTGGATTAATGCAAGGAATTTAGGAATCTCTTGTGGAGATAAGATCCCTGAATCTATTCAGACATATATAGACATCATGAAAACACATTTCGATATTGATTTTGAACATCTTTTAAAATAATTTTTGTGCAATCCTTTTATTTTGTGTTAATCATATACAATCATGGTAGATAAAATAAACATCAATGTATCTGCCGTAGATTATGATAAAACAAGTAAGGCAATAACACAACAACTTTTTCTGTTGGAAGAGATGGTTCATAGTAAAGAGGGTTTTGTAATGACAGATTCAGAATTTGCTTTCGGATGGCATTTTTTTGTTGTAAGTGTCAACAAAACATTAGTAGAAAAACTAGTTGATCAAATGGGAATAGATTTTGAAAAATTGAAAGGAAAGGGCATAGAAAAAAAATTTCTCACATGGCTTACAAATAATTTAGAGGGTAAAACTCCCCGATTCAAATTGGCCATTAAAGAAGAGATGGAATCAAGCAAATACGGTATTTTTTAAAAAATTATGTAGGCCCTCGAGGGTAATCGAAACCCTGTCCGGGGATCCACAGTCCCCTATACTAGCCACTGTACTACGAGGGCCACAAGAATAAAAAATTGAGTATCCTGTAATAATCTTTGATTTTAATATGATGAAAATTAGCCTGTAGATTTATTATTAACCAATGAAAATTCTAGTTATGAGATTTTGGTGGATAGCTATGGCAATAACAATTGGACT
>SCUP01000014.1 GCA_004297665.1 Nitrosarchaeum sp.
AACTATTTGGAAATGCCTCTTCTGATATTATGTATACAATGCGTAGAGTTTTTGATAAATCAATCAATGAAGAACCAATACAAAAATTTATTCAAATTATAGAAAATTAAATCATTATCTGATAATTCAGTGTTAATCGAGTTTTTCATCCTGTTCTGATCTTTTTTTGTATAGTCTGATGTGACTTAATACTCCAAATGCATATAGAATGTATGACCAGACATACAGTATATCAACAGGATGTCCAGGATAGTAAGTTTCTTCTATTGAAAAAACAAGATATGATGTATCTGCTATTACAAAAAGTATTGTTGCAATTAGAATTAATGACCAAAGCAGATTAACCTGTCCTCTAAAGAAAAGAAATGTGGCAATAATTGAAGGAATTAGAATAACTCCATCCAATATTGGATAAATTGCATAAAGAAATATCGTTAGTTCATCCAGTTGATATTCTTCATTAAATGTGAAATAAAGAGATGGAATAATAAACAAGATTGAAACAAGCGATGATATCAGAATCATCTTTTTTGAAATGATTTGTTTTCTAGGCTTGAGATAAAATATTGTAAATCCAAAGAATAGAGGATATCCAATAATATAAAAAAGATCACTTGTTAATGTTGAAATATTTTCAAGATCATATCCGTAATCATACTCATAGGTCATCTCTCCTACATACCAACTAGCAATAGCTAGTGTGAATAAGATCCAAGATATGCCATGATTTCCACGTAATCTGTATCTGAATACTAGCATTACCCCAAATACAACTACAATGCCCGGAAATATCATGTAAAGCAAGTCTGTCATGTACAGGTCTTCGGCAATAGGAAATTCTTCTTGGTTAGCAATATTTGCAACAAGAAATACTACTACTACCCCGATTAGTGCAAGTAGCAGATAGTTTTTGTTTTCTAGCGTATCCAAACGTGTCTTCATGAATGATCATCTAAAACAATAAGAAAATCAATCAGAGGTTGTTCCATTGTAGTTTTTTGTAATGTTTCCTGTATTGATTGCAATATGTCCGAATATGAATTGCCAAATAAATCCAATAATGTCTCTCTGAGATATTCAGGATATTTCATACAATCAGAAATTTCACATTGATGGTCTTGTTTTAGTCTAATCGTAACTAACTCTAATTCAGGTAATCCCATTTTAAGAAGAGCATTTTCTACAGCTAGTGTGATTAGTGTTTTGCTGATGCGATCATCATACATATGACATTTCTGATGTCGTATTATTTAAAAAATCTTGTTTTGATTAGTAGCATCTATTTTGACACTATTTTTTTAATTCGATACCAGTTTCTCTTTGTTATTACTACGATCTCTCCGTCTTGTTTTGTTCCTTCGCAATCTATTGCAATTTTCCCAAATTCCTCATCAATGTCTTCTTTTGCAGATATGACAAATTTTATCTTCAATACTTCATCTGTGTATAATGGCTTTAGAAATCTACTACTTCTATTCTCCCATTTTGAATCCCCATCAGTTCCAACAAAGATGATGTGATTTCCGTAAATCTGACTCAGTCTGGTAAATTCGCCCTCTATTCTTGATAGGATGGCTCTGCCTGAAACTAGTTTTTGTTTTGTATTTTGCATATCTTCTAAAAACGCATTTTTTATTCTAGAAAATTTGAGATATTCTGTTAGTTCTTTTTCTGAAATACTGCATGTGGAAAAAAATTCGTCTCCGACTTTGAACTCAGAGAATTTTTTCATCCTTATCTTGATTCATCAACACAAAATGTGACTTCAGATGAAGATGCTGCATTATCTGATACTAGGAAGTTTAACGCTTGGACAATTCTCTCATTATTTGGTTCTACTCCAGTAATTGAACCTGGAAATATTGTGAATATTCTAATCTTTGAATCAAGCACATCGCTTAGTTCTTGGTTTACTGTAGTTGTAAATGGCCTTAATGCCCCGCGAAATACCTCTACTTGTGCTCTTTGCAATCCTGTGACTTTTACGCCTGATGGTAAATCTGGACCAATTATCATCATGGCCCCTTTTGCATCTTTGTATAATCGTGGATCTTTGTCTCCACCTGGAACAAACTGTTCTAGTGCTCTTTGTCCAACTATTGCAGGAGTTGTGATG
>SCUP01000125.1 GCA_004297665.1 Nitrosarchaeum sp.
CATCCAAATCCAAATGATTTGCAAGTTTCACACAAAAATCATAACGAGTTATTTGTATTTTTGGTGCAGAGTGAAATATACCGCTATAATTATTTTTGATTAAATATAATATAGATTTTGCAAAATCATCTGCAATTATAGGTGAACTAATTTCATCAGTTATTATTTTGACTTTTTCTTTTGATTTTAATTTGTTAACAAGCCATTGTACAAAGTTTTCTGATTTCATTGAACTGGAAGGTATGTTCAATAACGATTTCATTAGCCAACCATAAAGTACTGTTGTACGTACAACTAGATTATTAGAATTTCTTAATGTGAATTTTTCACCTAACAATTTTGAATATCCATAGTAATTAATTGGATTTGGAATATCATCTTCTACATATGCTGAGAGTTTAGTTCCATCAAAAACAGAATCTGATGAGAGATGCACCAATTTAATTCCTAGGGAATCAGATAGTTTGGATAAATTTTCAACAACATCAATGTTAATTTTTTTTGTTTCTTCGTTATGTGTTTCACAATAATCTACATTGTTTATAGCACATGCATTAATCAATACATCAGGACGTATTTCAGATATAATTTTTTGGAGTTTATCAGTATCTGAAATATCTAGTTTAATACCTTCAATAAAGCTAAATTTTGGGTTTCTTAGATTATAACTTCCATAGATCTCAAAATCATTAATTCCTTCTTGAGACAGTTTGGATCCTGTCAATCCACCAATGCCAAGAATGAATAATTTTTTTTTCATGACTGATACACGCACATGTTTTGTTATAAATCAACTATCAATTAATTTCCGTGCTATTTTATTTAATGTGATAAACCAAGAGTTGACAATTTTTGATGTGCGTAATTCAATTTTATAAGTAGGCAACCAAAAATCGTCAACAAATGAGCGAATTACAATTTTGTCATCAAATGATCTAGTCATCTCCATTCGTTTTCGTCTTTTTTTGATTTCTTTTCTCATTTTAATTAATGAAAGACAAGTTCGTATCTTTGCCAGTGTCATATTATGCCTTAGAAAAAAGAAAAACATCCCAATTTCGATTAGAAATAGAAATGGTGATATTTTTAGAATCGTCTTTTTTGAATATAATGTTAGGATGCATATCCATCTATTTCTCTCCAATAAGAAAAATTTTTGTGCGCTCCATTGAAATGTTGGACTACCAAAATGATAAATTATTACTTTGGGCTCATAGTAGGACTTTATTCCAAGAAGTAATGCCCTCCATCCATAATCCACATCATCATGATATGCAAAAAAGATGTCATCTATCTCACCAATTTTTTTTATTACACTCATAGATGAAAAAATACAAGCGCCTGCAGCATAACTTATGGTTTTAAATTTATCATATTGACCATTATCAGATTCTCCCTTTCCACGTGCATATGCCAAGCCAAAAATATTTATCATATTTCCTGCACTATCAATAAAATTTGGTTGATCCATTTTTAGAAATTTTGGTTGATACAATCCATCCCCATGTTGTTTATACGAATCAATAAAATGCATTAACCAGCTAGGTTCTACTTTAGTGTCAGAATCTAAAAATACAACAAAATTACCTTTTGCATTTTTAATTCCAATATTTCTTGCACTCATTCCAATATTTTTTTCATTTTTAAATAAAATAATTTGTGGGAATTTTTCTTTACAGATATTATGACTGTTATCAGAAGATCCATTATCAATTAATATTATTTCATAGTTACAGTCTTTTGTTTTACAAATAGATTCTATACAATCCGATATCAGCTTTCCACCATTATAATTTAAAATAATTATACTTACAAGCATCTCCATGTTTTGATAATCAGAAAATTTCATTAAAAAGCAATATGATTATACACATATTAAATTAAAGAACATTTTTTTCTGAAATTAAAAATATCATCGGTAAAAATCTAGGAAATGTAAGAAAACGGTAAATTATCACAGTTTTATCATGGTGAACAATTAATATAATGACAAAAATGAACAAAGCTGTAGTTTGAATAAACCTTCTGTTCTTATGGTAGTTGCAAAATATCCAGCTACATATGGGCACACTACAGTAATTAACAATCTTTGTGTAGGTCTTAACAAGATTGGATTTAGAACCGCAATTGGTGCATTCTCATTTGATGAAGAACCCCCACAGGGTATAGAAAAAGTCATCTTGAATAAAAAAGAATTATTGTCAAAGGGTGCAGATAGTTTAGATTTTGACATAATTCACCCACATCAAGCCAGAGTTATCTATTATCTTCTTTTCAAGAAAACTAGAAAACCAATTGTTTTTCATTATCATGCTGCTGCAACAAAGATTCAGGAAATTAATTTAGTAATCATGATGGCACTATTCAAAAAGAAAATTGCAAAGACAATTTGTGTGTCACAAAAAGCATTGAATCACTTACAAGGATTAGCAGGTAAATGTAATTCAGTAATTATCTATAATGGGTCTGATACAAATTTCTATAATCCAAACTTACCTAAACCATACAGAAAAGGAGAGCCTCAGTTACTTTTTGTTAGCGTTTTACGTCCATATAAAAAAGCAGGTAAGCTGATTGATGCCATGCCAGAACTATTGAAAAAATTTCCAAAAGCATATCTGCAAATTGTTGGAGCTGGTCAAGACTTTGAAATGTTAAAACAGAAAATAAAACAATTAGGGTTAGAAAACAGTGTGGAGTTAGCAGGAAGAGTCACAGATGATGAATTAAGGTTAAGATATTCCTCTTGTGATTTGTATATATCAGCAAGCACAAATGAACACTGTCCAGTTCCAACTTTTGAAGCTATGGCATGCGGTAAACCATTAGTATTATCAAATTTAGAATCACATGAGGAGATCATAAAAGCTTCAAATGCTGGATTGACATTTGCAGGAGATTCAGATATTTGTCAAAAAATTGAAGAGGTTTACAAAAATTTGAAGACTTATGGTGATAATGCACTAAACTTTTCTAAGAATTATGATTGGTCTAGTATATGCAAACAAGTAGAAACTGTTTATGAAGAAATTAAATAACAATTTCACAGTTTAATTAAATTCAATCATTGTTATTTTACGTTGTAAAAAGTCATTAAAAAAACAGAGTATGGGTTTTTATTTATGCTATTGAAATATTGGTAAGATGGCTGAATATTCATACGGCTCAACACTAGTAACAGGTGGGGCAGGATTTATTGGAAGTCATATTGTAGATAAATTAGTCTCAGACCAAGTAGATGTCATAGCATTAGATAATCTTTCAACTGGAAAACTTTCAAATTTATCTGAATCAAATGATAAGAAAAATTTTCGATTTGTAAAAGAGGATTTGAATAATCACGACGGAGTAAAAAAAACATTAGAAAATATTGAAACTGTTTTTCATATGGCTGCAGATCCTGAGGTTAGAACAGGATTTGAGAATCCAGAATCATCATACAAAGAAAATATTAGAAATACATTTTATCTTCTTGAGCAGATTCGAAAATCAAATGTTAAAAGGATAGTTTTTGCTTCTACTTCTGCAGTTTATGGAGATGCTTCCATATTACCTACTCCTGAAAACTATGGTCCTTTATTACCAATTTCAGCATATGGAGCATCAAAACTTGCTTGTGAAGCATACGTTTCATCTTATTGTAATAATCATGGAATTCAAGGAATAATCATAAGACCTGCAAATGTAATTGGTTTTAGAGGTAGACATGGAGTAACATGGGACTTTGTAAACCAATTAAAAAAAGACAATTCTCAACTAACAGTACTAGGAGATGGAACACAAACAAAATCATATATTCACATATCAGATGGAGTTTCAGGAATTCTTACATGTTTAACAAAATCTAAAAACAAAGTTGAAGTCTTTAATTTAGGAAGTGAAGATAGAGTGGAAGTAATGGCAATTGCTAAAATAGTATGCAAAAATATGAATCTGGAAAAGACAAAAATTATCACAACTGGCGGAGTGAGTGATGGTAGAGGATGGATAGGAGATATAAAATACGCTCATTTGGACATATCAAAATTAAAGAGTTTGGGGTGGAAGCCAATTCTTTCTAG
>SCUP01000126.1 GCA_004297665.1 Nitrosarchaeum sp.
AATCCTTCTTCTCTATCAATTGATACTACTGGAATTTGTGGTTTATAGTCTGATTCCACAAATTCATGTATTAATTCACCAAGAAAAATTCCCGGTTCATTATTGTACACTATCAAAGCTTTTGCTCCTGCAGTTGCTGCATTTTTTTCTTTTGTAGAAAAATACAGAAGGTCTCCTTTGATGTCACTTCCTCTTTCTATAAGAAGAATTGAATCTGTTGCGTTAATATCTCTAAGATCCATTTCTTTTCCATATCCTCCAAAGATTATTTTGCCGACAATTGGCTCATTTAATTTTGAAGACCCCACCATGGGAATTACTGTATATGGTTTTTCATTAACTTCTAATGTTGCTACTAAACTTGATGTCAAATTATTATACGTTGCACCGACTGTAACTGAACCGTAATTTTTTCCTGGACTACCAATTGTTTGAGGTGTTGGACCATCATTTCCAGCAGCAACTACAACAAAGATTTCTTTTTCAAGTGCTCTATTTACAGCATGTTCAATACTTGCATTTGTTTTGTTTACTCCTAGACTAATATTGATTATATCTGCCCCATCTTCAATTGATCTGTCTATTGCTTTTATGATCAAGTCTGTTGATACTTCTTCGCCATTCTCTGAAACCTTGTATGCTAAAATTTTTGCTTTGGGAGCTACTCCTACTAATTGCCCATCAGCAGCAATTATTCCAGCAACTTGCGTTCCATGTCCATTTGTATCAAGTGGAGGCTCACCTTCCTGAATGAAATTATATCCTCCAATTACCTTTCCATCTAGTCCCCATCCAAAAAGATCTGGATGGTTAAAATCTACCCCTGTGTCAATTACTGCAATTTTGATTCCATCCCCATCAATTCCCTCCAATCTTGGAATGTCTCCTCCAATAAACGGGACACTTCTATCAAGATAAGTGTGAAAAATATCATTTGATTCAAAGAACTGCAAACTAATCAAAGATGCTAAAATAACTACAATACATGCAAAAACTATCAATAGTTTCATGTTTTTACGATATTTTTAGCAAGTAAAAACCAATTGGCTAGTAAAGCAATAAATGGAATAAATATTGAGATATCTACATGGGAAAATACACACTTCCAAAAATGCCATATGCTTATGATGCATTAGAACCTCACATTGATGCAAAAACAATGGAGATTCATCATACAAAACATCACCAAACATACACAGACAAACTTAATGCAGCACTAGAAAGTTGTCCAACAGAAATACGGAATAAAGATATCTTGGACATTTTGTCTAACATTAATCAAGTACCGGAAGGACAAAGAAGTGCCATTAATTTCAATGGTGGTGGATATGATAATCATCAGCTATTTTGGAACAACATGAAACCAAATGGAGGCGGAGAACCTGGAGGATCCATTGCAGATGCAATTAAAAATTCCTTTGGAAGCTTTTCTGACTTTAAGGAGAAATTCTCATCCACAACTGCAGTAATTCAAGGCAGTGGTTGGGGATGGTTAGTATACAATCCTACCTCTAAGAAAGTTGAGTACAAATCTATGCCAAACCAAACTAGTCCAAGAACTGAAAAATTAGTACCGTTGCTTGGCTGTGATGTTTGGGAACATGCATACTATTTGAAATATCAAAACAAAAGACCTGACTATATTGCATCTTGGTGGAATGTAGTTAATTGGGATGAAGTAGAAAACAGATTCTCCAAAGCAAAATAAAGTTCTAATCTTTATTTTTTTTATTATTTCATGAATGAATTTATAACCATCTCAAGATGGTTTGTTGTAAATGAGTGAAGAACAGGCACAACAATTAATGCAACAAATGCAAATGCTTGAAACCTACTTTACTGATTTGTCGCAACGCGAAGGAACTCTTCTTAATGTTCTAAGAGAAGCTATATCTGCAATTGAGTCGATAAAATCACTTCGTCAGAAACCTAATTCTGATACTTTGGTACCTATTGGAATGGGCACTTATGTACAAACAAAAATTTTATCCAATGACAAAATTGTTTTGAATATAGGTGCAGGAATTGCTGTGGAGAAAACATATGATTCTACTATAAACTATCTTGAGGCACGAATTAAAGAAATTGAAATCGCATTACAAGATACTTCTGCCAAAAAACAAGAAGTGATCGCAAGATTGGAACACGGTAAAGAACAAATGAATCAACTCATGCAAGAAACATCTCAAAATATTTCAGGATAAAATAATGTTTGATAACCTTCGCAATGCATTTTCAAATGCAGCGAAAAGTCTTGGTGAAAAAGAATTAAATGAAAAAGATATTGAAGAAATTCTTTCTGAGTTGGAACTTTCTCTTCTTGAATCTGATGTAGCTAGCGAAGTGATCGATTCCATCAAAATAGACTTGAAAAATCATCTAATTGGTTCTAAAGTGTCTAAAAATGAAATTGAAAAATTTGTTAAGGACAGCTTGATTTCTAGTATCTCATCACTCTTTGATGCTGCAGGCACTGTTGATCTCTTTGAAAAAATTAATGAAAAAAAGAAAACAGGTAATCCTTTTCTCATACTATTTGTAGGAATTAACGGCACTGGGAAAACCACCTCTCTTGCTAAAGTAGCTCACATGTTACAACAAGCAAAATACTCTATAGTGGTAGCAGCCGCTGATACATTTAGAGCAGGAGCAATAGAGCAATTACGTGAACACACAAATCGTTTGAATCTAAAATTGGTTGCTCAAAACTATAATTCTGATCCTGCTGCTGTTGCGCGAGATGCAGTTCTTTATGCAAAATCACACAAAATGGATTGTGTACTAATTGATACTGCAGGTAGAATGCAAACTAGTAAAAACTTGATGGAACAAATTACTAAAATCACCAAAGTAGTAAATCCTGATTTTAAAATTTTTGTTGGTGATTCTTTAGCTGGAAATGATACTGTAAACCAGGCACGTGAATTTTTTGAACACGTAAAATTCAACGGTTCAATTCTAACAAAAAGTGATGCAGATGCACGTGGTGGGGCTGCACTATCTATTGTGAAAATTACATCTACTCCTGTACTTTACCTTGGTGTTGGACAAGAATATGCAGATCTAAAACCTTTTGATAAAGAAATTTTTCTAGAAACTGTGTTTGGTTCATTATCAGGAGTAGATACTAAAAAAATTTCTTCTGAACCAAAACCAGAACCAAAACCAGAACCAAAACCAGAACCAAAACCAGAACCAAAACCAGAACCAAAACCAGAACCAAAACCAGAACCAAAACCAGAACCAAAACCAGAACCAAAACCA
>SCUP01000127.1 GCA_004297665.1 Nitrosarchaeum sp.
GTATCCTGTAATAATCTTTGATTTTAATATGATGAAAATTAGCCTGTAGATTTATTATTAACCAATGAAAATTCTAGTTATGAGATTTTGGTGGATAGCTATGGCAATAACAATTGGACTCACATGGATTGGCGTTAATTACTTACTACCATGGAAATAATTTAAAATTCAAAATGTCAAATTATTGATTCTAATGAACTGTTAGAATTTTTATCAAAATAACGATCGCTTTAAATTTGTTGGAACAAGTTACCATTCAACTTGAAGAAAGGATTTATCGCTAATCGACTGCATGGTGGAAAAAAACCCACAGGAATAGGGGTGGAAAGAAAGATAGAAACAGTTCAAGGTAAGAAATTTTTATGGACAGATTTACAAAGTCCAGATAGAAGTGATGTTGAAAAATTAGCTGAGAAATATAGTTTCAACACATTAAATATTGAAGACTGTATGACCAAATTTGAGCTTCCAAAATTAGATAGTTATGATGACCATTTCTTTGTAATATTACATTTTCCCCCACTCTTACAACAACCTGGAAGTTCAAGAAATAGTCAGCTTTCTATATTCATAGGAAAGGATTTTCTAGTAACTGTTCATCAAGGAGATTTAAAACCATTAGTAGATTTAGTGAATATTTGTAAAAATGATTTGGATCAACATAGAAAAGAAAGATTACTCGAAAAATCATCAGGATATCTACTTCACGAAATAATAGATATTCTAGTAGATGATCTATTACATATATCAAGAAAAGTAATTGCAAATTTAGATGACCTTGAGGATGAAGTATTTGATGAAACAAAATCAGTTGCAAAAAGTATTGCATTACTTAGAAGAGAAATTAACATAATGAGAAGAATAGCAAATCCATTAAAAAAATTCGTATTAGAAATTGCTAAAAATATTAAGAGATTTTCAGATGAAGAGGATCTTTCATTATATTTTGACGATGTAATTGATCATATTGACAAAGTAATTGAAACTCTAGAAGAATCCAGAGAAACTATGGAGATTTACAAAGATACAGATTTCATGCTCAGTACTGAAAAAACAAACAAAATACTTGCTGCATTAACAATAGTTTTCACACTTTCAATTCCTGGAACAGCTATTGCAACATTTTATGGAATGAACGTAAATTTACCTGGTGGGATTATGGATATTGATAATATTCCAACACTTTTAGGACCATATACAGTATTCATAGTAATAATTCTAGCAGCATTAATACCAACAGCATTAATGTTTGTGTATTTTAAAAAACTTGGTTGGATTAATTATTAAAAATAATCAATCCAATAATTTTTTATGCAGACTGATTTTTACTTTGGTTAAATCTCGTTTTAGAATATCATTCATTACAACTATACTAAATTTTTTCACATCATTACAAATATCAAAACAATAATGATTGCAAAATATCCTTCTTGAATATAAAAGACAAAAAACGATCTTCTAGCACCTTGATTCAATTTAGGATGGCATAAAATGTACATCAAAAGCAGTATCATCATATATTGAAACTGAAATTCATTAGATTTTTTGGTATAAATTGGTATGAATCGAATACACTTGCTTTACCATTTCTTTTTGATTTTGCTGGATAAGAGCTTAAATAAATACAAGATACAATAACCACAATTATGGGAAAAATTAGAATAAGAACAGGCAGAGGAACTGGTTCAAGAGAAGTTGATGACAGTGGAAAAGATTGGGCCGGAGATGCATACAAAAAAGTGCAAGATGAAAAGAAAAAACAGGCAGCAAATAGAATGGTCCACACAGGCAGAGGAACTGGTTCAAAAAGATTAGGAGATATGCCAGATTCGAAACCAAGACCATCAACTGAAGGAATGACCAGAGTTACAGGCAGAGGAACTGGTTCAAGAAAGAGTACAGATAAAGGACAACAATAAAAAACCTCAATTTTCATTTTTAAAAATATTATTTTAATCTATAATACGTGAATTTTTATATCAAATTCCCGTTTTCAGTTTTTTCCAATCAGATAGAAAATTGTCTAGCCCAATATCAGTCAGAGGATGTTGTAGCATTTTATCTAAAACTGCAGGAGGTAGAGTTACAACATGTGCCCCAATTTTTGCTGCATCAACAACATGTATTGGATGACGAATACTTGCAACAAGAATCTGTGTTTTAAAATCATCTTTATAATTATCAAATATTTTCTTAATGTCTCTAATCAAATTCATTCCATCTTTACCAATATCATCTAATCTACCAATAAATGGACTGACATATTTTGCACCGGATTTGGCTGCAAGTAATGCTTGATTTGGAGAAAAAATCAATGTGACATTTACAGGTATTCCTTCAGATGTTAGATGTTTGCATGCTTTCAAACCATCAGGAGTCATAGGAACTTTTACAACAACATTTTTACCATATTGACGTAGACGTTTACCTTCTTCAATCATTCCAGAATATTCAGTACTTACAACTTCCAAGCTTACATCACCTTTGATAATTTTTGTAATTTCTTCCATGATGTCTTTTGGATTACCGCCTTCTTTAGACATGAGAGATGGATTTGTTGTAATACCATCTAACAGGCCCATATCATTGAATTTTTTGATTGATTCTAGATTTGCAGTGTCAAGAAAAATTTTCATAATTTTCTACTCCTTATTTCTTTTACTTGTTTTGCCATATTAAAAGATGTTATTCCATGTTTTTCTAAAAGCAGTGGAATTTCATTGTCTCTAGCAGACTCACCAAACATGTCTTGAGCACCTATTCGTTTTATTGGAACAGGATATCTTTCAGAAACAGATTCTGCAACTGCCGAACCCATACCTCCCAAGATATTGTGTTCTTCACAAGTGACTATACAACCAGTTTCTCGTGCTGCCTTTTCCAAGAGTTCAGCATCAATTGGTTTTACAGAAAAAATGTCCAATACTCTACAAGAGATTCCTTCTTGCTGCAATGATTCAGCTGCTTCAAGTGCCATTCTTACTGTTATACCACATGCAGCTATAGTGCAATCAGAACCATCACGAATTGTAATTCCTTTACCAATTTGGAAATCTTGGGATTCGGAATGAACTATTGGTGTATTCGATCTTGCCATTCGCATGTAAAATGGACCATATTCATTTGCCATCAATCTAGTTAATTTTGAAACTGCAAAAGTATCAGCAGGTATGAACACACGAAAATTTGGAATTACTCGCATAATTGCAATATCCTCAAT
>SCUP01000128.1 GCA_004297665.1 Nitrosarchaeum sp.
GGATTAGGAATTTCAGCGTATATGGCAATCCAGTTTCAAATTCAAGTAGTTCTTGTAGGTCTTGCAATAATAGGAGCCGGTGCCATTTTTTATATATTATATGAAAAACGTGACGTAAGATCAGAATAAAATTGAATTTGTAAGGATTAGCAATTAATCGATTTAATATAATATGATATATACTAAATACTGAAGTTAAATTCAATGAAGACTACAACCAACAGACAACCCCATCCTCAAAAAAAAGAAACAACACGCAGTATTACTTATCGACTGCCATCTAAAATTGTAGAAGAACTAGAAACAGAGGCAATGAACAAAAATATATCACACAATGTTTTGGTAAAACAAATTCTTGAGAAATATGTAACATGGGATCGTTTTGGTGCTCAAATGGGCATGATTCCAATTCCTAAAGGGATTCTAGATTCTCTTGGTAATGACATGACTGGAGAAGATATCAGTGAAATTATTAAAATGATTTTACCGTTTATCAAAGATACCGTTCTTTTTATGAAAGGAAAATATGATTTGAAACGATGTATTGAAACATTAGAAGATTATATGCGCGCATCTGGAATGAAATCAGATCATAGAACTGAAGGAGAATTGCACCATTTTTTTATCCAACATGAATTAGGTATGAACTGGTCATTTTTCACTGAACAACTATTAAAAGAGATTTTTAATCAATTTATGCCAAACAAAAATATCAAATTCCAAACAACCAAAACTACAGTAATTGCAACAATAGCATTGGGCTCAGATTTTAGTGAACATGATTACTAGTATTTGTTCTAGTGATTTTCAACTTTAAAAATTGTATTTTGTTTAAAAATAAGTGTGATAACTACACTACTATGCTATCAAAGGACAAATTGATAATACTTGTTGCAGTTGTGTTATGCATTGCAGTTTTAGGAGGAATGATGATATTCATTGGACAAGGAAATATCCGACATGTATCTATCTCATGGCAAGAAAAAATTGAACAAACTGTTGCTTTTGAAGACATTGATGGAAAGGTTCAACTAAAGGGGATTTCTGGAATAGATGGAGAACCCAATCCTTATCTTGTAACTAGAATAAATTTTGCATACATCTTGACTGTAATTAATAATGGAGATAAACATCATAGGTTATACATTGAAGGATTGAATATTCAGACGGAACTTTTAGAACCTGGGCAACAAGACACTATAACAATTTATCCTACAGAAGAAGGAATCTACAAATATTATGATAAACTGCAAGAATTGGAACCATTAGGATATCTTGAAGTACGTACTGTAATTCCAAGTGATGAGTTTACTGGGTTTTTGCGTGATCTCATATGATTATCTTTTTGTTCAGATCTGATTACGTGGAGATTTTCACATAATGTCAAAACACAGACTAAAAAAACTCTCAAAGATTTTTGGTCCTGGAATAATTACTGGGGCTTCAGATGATGATCCATCAGGAATTGCTACTTATACTCAGGCAGGAGCGCAATATGGTACTGGTGCACTATGGTTTTCGTTGTTTATCTATCCACTAGTGACAACTGTACAAGAAATGTGTGGGAGAATAGGTCTTTTGACTGGAAGCGGGTTGGCAGGAGTCATTAAAAAAAAGTATTCCAAAAAAACAGTATTCCCAATAATCACGCTACTTCTTGTTGCAAACACAATAAACATTGGTGCAGATATTGGTGCAATGTCTGCTTCTGTAAATCTGATTTTTCCAGGATTTCCGATTCTTCTCACTACACTGCTTTTTACTGTAACAATAATTTTATCTGAAATTTTAATTCCATATCAAAAATATGTCAGAATATTAAAATATCTGACACTTTCTTTGCTTGCATATTTTGTCACTGCTTTAATTATTGGGGCAAACTGGCAACAAGTTTTTACTGCTAGTATTATTCCACACGTAGAATTTACTCCCGCATTTTCTATGATGTTTGTAGCACTATTTGGAACTACCATATCACCTTACTTGTTTTTCTGGCAAACATCAGAAGAAGCAGAAGAAGATGTTGCAAAAAATAAGATTAAAGGAATCGGAGATGGAAAACCACACATCACAAAACGTGAAATCAAAATGATGCGCATAGATGTTATGCTTGGAATCGGGTTTTCTGTAATTACAATGTGGTTTATTATTATGACTGCAGCAGGAACTCTTCACACTGGTGGAATTTCAGATGTTATCACAGCGGATCAAGCTGCAAAAGCACTTGAACCGCTAGTGCAGACATTTCCAAATTCAGGACAAATTGCAAAAATAATCTTTGCATTAGGAGTGATAGGTACAGGCATGTTGGCAATCCCAATACTTTCTGGCTCTTCTGCCTATGCATTATCTGAAGGATTTGGATGGAAGCAAGGGTTAAGCAAGAAATTCAAGGAAGCCAGATCATTTTATTTGATAATAGCTTCCTCTACAGTGGTTGGATTATGGATTAATTTTATGGGGTTGGATCCTATCAAAGCGTTATACTATACTGCCATAATCAATGGAATAATTGCAGTCCCTTTGCTTATAGCGGTCATCAAAGTCGCAAATGACAAGAAAATACTACACACACATACCAATCGAAGATTATCTAATGTTTTAGGATGGTTTACTGTTGCAATAATGGGATTTTCTATTATTATTATGATCTTTACATGGTGGTACTTCTGATCCACCTTGAATGCTTGATTATTGCTTCAATCTTCATAAAAAATATCAAGTTTGTCTATTTATTGGTCTAGTTAATTATCAACGCTGATTTTAAAATGTATTAATAAACGGCAAGAATTGTTCTGCTTATAATTATGAATAATGTTGAGTGCAGTGCAATCAAAGGTTTTATTTTTTTATCAAGATAAGAACTAACATGACCTATTGTATTGATGAATGTAGAAAATACAAGGCATCAAAGCCAGCACAAATTGGAAGATACGCAGCAGGACAAAAACGATGCAATTATTGTGAGATATTTGTAGATTATGATGGAATAACATGTCCTTGTTGCAATAGACAACTAAGGTGTTTGCCACGAAGTAGAAAAGGTAAAGAAAAATATCTAGAGCAGGTAGTTAGACAATGATTTTCTTTTTGTTTAGAACCAGATTGATCACATGAGTGTAATTTCCAAAATTAATTGTACCTAAAAACTAGTTAATTATCAATGTCTAACAATCCAATATTTTCATTAAATTTTGATCTTTTACAAATCTGCATGGCAGTGTATACCAACTGATTAAATTTTTACTTTTCATACATAACACCATGTCCCAAATAGAAACACAGTATGATATGTTTCTGACATGCATGAAAGAAACGGTCAAAAACGTTGATGTTAACCTCATGTTGAAAATAATGTATTTGGAAAGAAAACTTCCGGGTGTTTCACCACATGTAGAGCTTGAAATAAAATTAAAGCCGGGAATTAATCGGGCAAAAAAAGAAATGGAAATAAGATCAAGATATGGCTTTCAATCCTCGTCTCTTGGGGAGCATGATTTGTTTGCAGTAG
Organism: Nitrosarchaeum sp.; assembly: GCA_004297665.1. Lineage (GTDB taxonomy): Archaea > Thermoproteota > Nitrososphaeria > Nitrososphaerales > Nitrosopumilaceae > Nitrosarchaeum. The sequence continues at coordinate 3,512 of SCUP01000128.1, forward strand.
GCCAAATGAATATGGAACTTGTAGCAGAAATTGCAAAGGATTCCGATATTGTCTCCATTTCAGGCGTGGCAACTCCAGCATCATATTGAATTCTAAATTTAGCACGGTTTTTCATTAATTCACCGACCTAAATGTTCACCAGAAATATTGCATGGCAGTGTAAACATGTTGCTTATGTTCATATTTAGTAATTGATTTTAGTATGGAACACGTGCAAATGAAATTTAATTGGGATCATCCAAGTATTGAGGAAAACTATGGCCATACACAAAGTGAATGGGGCAGATATGTCTCAAGGGATAAGAAAAATTACTCAATAATATGTGCATATAAAATGAAATGGGAAACTCCCTGACTATTTTGTGATATGAGTTGCAAAGGGGTTTGTCACAGATACAAAAACCCAATACCTGTAGGAATTAAAAGATACCAAGAAGGCCGTAAGCGATGCAACACCTGTGGGCTTTTCATTAAATGGGATGGATTGTTTTGTCCATGCTGCAAAATGCAATTAAGAGAAAACTCACGTCGCAGAAAATACAAGGAAAAATTTCAGGAATTCCAACGAATTTAAAATAAGATTTATTGTTAGATGCTCAATTCAGATCTTGTTTTTTAAAATTAAGTGCAGTGCAGTCGTACTTGATTAATACAGAAAATGCACATAATTGGTAAATGTCAAATGCAATAATCTATGTCGGCATAGCAGTAGGAGTTCTGGCAATGGCAGGCGTGATAACATATGGAACACAAAACCAGCAAAACTATATTCCTGATGATGCAATTCCAGCACCAGCAACAGAACAAGGAGCTTTCTCCTCACCATCCGGTTTAGGGGCTCAACTAAACAAGGAGCAGTGGCATGCAGACCCTTTTGCCGATGAAGCAGCAGCAGTAAAAGCAAAATTAGGTCAATAACTCCCCACAAAAACCAAATTTTTCTTTAAATCTCATTAGATGATTTCATTTTAACGTGTTTTAGTCATCTTAAAATTTGATTATCAATGGATCACTTTTGAAATAAATGTGTAGAATCAACATCTGATCCTATACACATATCACTAAACTCTTCAGGATTTAATGAGTAACATACTTTTGGCTCAAATAATATGACTTGGACTTCGTTTTTCTCACCAAGTTTTTTTATTTTCTCAGATGAATTTTTTTCCAATACTTTTTTAATAATGTCTTCTTTGATTTCTGTTTTTTTGGGCTCATCTGTTATAAAACTAACAATTCCCCGAAATTGAAATCCTTTCAACTCATCTTTGTTAAAAACTGAAATGGTGACCCATGGATTCACTTGTATATTCTTGTAAGATTTGTGTTTGAAAAAATCTAACCAATATATCACATTTTCATCAACTCTAAAGAAAATTCTAGGGGACACATTTGCTAAATTATTTTCCCCTACAGTTCCTACTGCAAAAATTCCCTGTTTCTCGATGAACTCTTTAATCAGATTTGGAATTTTTACCATTGAGTCTATTATGATTAATTTGTATTAAAGTAGTCGTTTAAACATCAAATTTGAGAATAATTTTATGGATTAGTCAAGAAAGTTCTTTTGCTTGCTGCTCAAATAGATTTTTACTCATTATGATCGGTATGCCATAATACGTAGCAAGCGCTATTGCATCTGATGCTCTAAAGTTTCTCAAAACAATATTTTTTCTTCCACTAAAGTATAGATTTGCACGTAATGCATTACCACTATCAAAAATTTTTATCTTTACTAAGAATAATTCAGACTCTTCTGATAACTGTTCAATTAAATTATAGATTGTTGGAATTGCATCCCTTTGACCATCTTTGAAACCTGCAATGTATCTTGCAACTTCTCCAGAGAAGGCAGAAATTGGAAATTCTTTTCCACCATCGGCCTTTAAAATTAGTACTCCTTGAAGACCTAATGAATCGGTTCCTATCTGTTCTATTCTGACTTGGATTTCATCATTACTAATTTCTTGTTTTATCTTAAAATCATCATTGGGATGAATGTATTTTTTTATTTTATTGAATTGATTCATGAATTTCATATTATGTATAATTATGTACTTTAATGTATTTAAAGTATGTGTATAATAGTACACAATTATATATAATGATCTTTCAAAAAGAGCATGGAGATTACATTTGTTTCAAAAATTGCAAAATCAGGCAAGGATACTAATGGAAATGAAAGAAGAATCATAATAATTCCAACAGACCGTCTAGATGACATTTCACGATATAATGGAAAGCAAGTGAAAATCACCATTCAAGAGATTTAGAAAAAATCCAAATTACAAATTCTGAGAAACAAGTAAATCATTACACATTTAATTTAACTCTAGTTGATTGAAGAAAATCTTAAGTTTAAAGAAACTCCTGAAAATTCATGAGCGGATATAATTATCTTTCATCATTAAAAAATAAAGAATTCTTAATTTTGCAGAAATTATGTGACAATTCAATCCTTCCACCGGAAAAAGAAAAATTAGAAAAAGAATTGGAAGAAACTCGTTTAGAGATTGAGAAACTAGGGTAGCGAACAACAATGTATAAAAAACATGATTGGACTTGTTAAATGATGTAGTTTAACAGAGCATTAGATTCTAACTGAAAACTAACATTGATAATCATGAAATGTAAATTTATATTAAAACTTTGAGCTAATTTAGGTAATTCAGTATGGAACTAGACATTGAATGGTATAAAATAATAATTGAATCTGTGATTCTTTCAATAATAATTTTTGGTGCTGTTTTTCTTGAAATATGGCTTTATAGAAAATCAGAAAAAATAAAGGAAACAAATACAAGAAAAAGAATGTCAGATTTAATCCGAACGGATCTGCGAAGAAAAATTAGATTCATCAACGATTCTAGTGAATACAAAGACTACAAGCCATTTTTTACAGATGTGTGGGATGCAGTAGTACTTTCCGGAAAACAAACCTTGTTTCCTTTTGAGACAATTGAAAATTTACAACACTGCTATTCTTGGATGAAATATTATAATACGGAAATACAACAAAAGCACCAAATCGATAACGAGAAGACATTAAAAGAGATTTTAGATGAGGTAAAAAAATCCATTGAACATTCGCTTGAAATACTCAAAGAATGATTCTAAGGATTCAGATAATGTATTTTGCAAAACAATGAAGGTTTATCAGGGAATAATGGATATTGTTCTGTATTGGATGCTAAAAAACAACAAAAAATAGACAATTTAATCGTCATTATGAAAAAATTAGGTTTTCTTAATGACGACAAAGTAGAGTCAGCCATTAGAAAAATGCACCGACATGAATTTGTACCAATATCGCTTAAAGAAGAGGCATATGAAGATGCGCCTCTATCAACAATGAAAAATCAAACAATATCTCAACCATCAGTGGTATCAAGAATGACTGAATGGTTAGATATCAAAGAAGGGCAAAAAATTCTGGAGATTGGTAGTGGATCAGGTTGGCAAACTGCAATTCTTTCTTACTTGGTAGGACACGGTAAAGTTTACTCTATTGAAAGACATTCAGAACTTGCAGAATTTGCCAAAAAAAATCTAGACAAGTTGGGAATAAGTAATGTTAAAGTAATTTTAGGAGATGGTAGTTTAGGACTGCTAGAAGAATCTCCTTTTGATAGAATCATAATTACGGCTGCATGTAAAAAAGTTCCAGAGAAATTACTCGAACAATTATCAATAGGTGGTTTGTTGATTGCGCCTGTAGGTGAATTTCCACAATCACTGGTTTTACTAAAAAAGACATCTCATGGAATTGTGGAAATTAAAAAACAGCCAGGTTATGTTTTTGTGCCACTCAGATAAAATTGACTAAAATAGAGCAATTTAGAGTATAAGAACATCAGTGCGATACCGAATTGATAGGAAAATTACCAATATTCATGATTAAATCATAAATCATCGTAATCTTTTGTAGACTTCCTGAAATTCTTTAGAAATGTTGTATGCAATATTTTCTATGTGAGTTATTTCCGTTACTGATTTTTTATCTTTAGATATAACTCTCATCATTGTCATACATTTGTGAATTTGATTATGCTCCGGTTCTTTATTATCAGTCCAGGTTTTAAAACAATCTTCAAAGTCCAAACAAAACTTGAGAACTATAATTTCCCAATCACTTGTGGTGGGGGATATGTTCAAGGAATCAGATAATTCCTTAAATTCGTTTTTTCGATCTCTTAGTAAAAGATCCAATGCGCGTCTTGCTCGCTCTTCTTCAAATCCAGTGATTAATTTTATCCGATTCATAATAAAATGAACAACACACAATAATTAAAAGATAATGTGATAATTCTCACATATGATAAGCAGATTAAATCAATCAGATTTAGGACAAGATATTTAAAAAAATAAAAAAAGAAAATTTACTGGATTGATATTGATTTTTTCTTTTGTATTTCTGTTGGTTTTGATTTTGGAAGGGTAACATCCAATACTCCATCAGTGAGTTTTGCCATTACTTTGCCTGCTATTATTTTCTCAGATAGGGGCAATGATCTGTAATATGATACCTGACTTCGCTCTTTTCTGAGATAGTTCTTTTTCTTTTCTTCAGATTCTTCTTTATGCTCTGCTGATACTTCTAAAGAATTATCAGTGACATTCAGTTTAACTTCATTTTTCTTTATGCCAGGTACATCCATTTTCACTCGAAACTGATTACCTTCATCTATAACATCACAAGATGTATGTGACATTTTTGGCATGTGTATTGATGGAAATGATGAAAAAGTTTTTTCCATATCCCTACGTAGATTTTCTATTGATCTGTCAATGTCTGTCCAACTAGATGCCCAAAAAGGAGCAATGCCTGTAGATTTTTTTGGGGGGTTTTTTGTTTCTGCCATGAGAAAAGATGACAGTTGGATTATTTAAGATGGAAATATGATTTCTGACTTTGATTCCTGACTTTGAAAATTATGTTGATATTATAATAGCATACACTCTAAAAAATATCATGGTTAACCAGTACATTTGGATTGGGATTGTAATCGGTGTTTTCTTTGTAGGAATTGGAATAGGATATGCAAGTTTTTCGACAAATCAATCTTTCAACTTTATGCATATGTCATCACAGCAAATGCAACAAATGATGAATAATCCACAAATGATGACACAATGGCATCAAACCATGATGAATGATCCGCAAGCTATGAACAGTTGGATGAATACTATGATGCAAAATCCAAACCTGATGAATCAATGGATGGGAACCATGATGAATGATCCGCAATTTAGTCAACAGATGTACTCTCAGATGATGCAAAATAATCAATTCATGCAAGGGATGATGGGTAACCAGCAGTTCCAAAATCAGTGGATGGGTCCATGGATGATGCAAAACAATTCCACGTGGAGTGGAATGATGGGCAGCTCTATGATGGGAAACTATCCATAGGAAAATAAACTAATACCAATTTCAGATTTTAAAATGTTATAATAATATGGGGCTGGCAGTCCAACGCATGGACTGCCAGCTTGTTCCCCGAACGGTTTGAATTCGATGTCAATTTGAAGTTCAGAATTATCTGATTTAAATGTTTGAAATTATCCCCAGTCGAGTTTTTTTGATTTGATTTTTCTTGCAGAGCCAGCCAAAACCCCAATGGTGATTCCAAGATGATAAAGAAAATACAAAAAAACCTCAAAAGTACTAGGAGTCAAATCAGTAAATCTGCTAAGACCAGTTAACAGTAAGATAAGCAAACTAAAAAAGAGAACAAAGATTTTGGCAACACCGTGAATATGAGTAAATTTTAGCAATACAAAGGTCATAACAGTTATAGAAATTGCAAGTACTGCAAAAAATCCAGCATTCATTCCAAATACAAGAAAAAGTAATGATGCCAATTCTTCAGGGTTGTTAGTTTGAAAGACATTAGAAAGAATGATTTTGTCAGGAGATGCAAAACGAGGTACGCTTAAAATTGCATTTACAAGAAATAAGAAAAATAAAGATATTGAAACGGTTTTTACGTGATTTTGTAGACGTGGAAATCGTAAAAGTATTGCTCTACCCAAAACAATACCTTGAAAAATTCCAATTGCAAATGCGCTTAAAATTGCAATTACTGAAAAGATAGGATCTTGAAAGACTTCAACTAAAAATTGAAACAATGCCATAGTTAGAAAATTATCTAAATTACAATATTAGTTACTAGATACAGGGTTTTGGCAAAATAAGCAAAATAATTTCAGCAAAGACAAGAACCAAAATAAATGAACGATACAAGAGTAAATTTAATAATTTCATCTCTAGAAGGGCACCTATGCAAAAGATCGTTATTTTATTGGGGTTAATAGGAGTACTAGTTTTTACAACAAATTATGCGTATTCGCAAGAAATGAGTCTTGCTACATTTCAAGAAACAGCACAAGTAATAATTGATAAGAGTCTATCTCAAAACGTTACAGCATCAATTGCTCTACAAAGTACAAGTATTCAAGAAATAAAAATTCCTGCAGAACTGGAACAAAAAATTAGAGAAAACAATAGAATAACAGCCATAGTTTTGACAAACCAAAATCAATGTATTTTGGGCGTGTATGACGAATCATGTATAATCATAAATGTTGCAAGAGACCCAGCAGATGAAGGAATACTAGCAATTCAAAACTCTACAAAAAAGATTGCAGAATTGTTCATTGATGAGTTGAATCAAACATTTGACACAAACGCAGAGTTTCATTCTATATTTATTCAAAGTAATGATGAGATCGGAAGAGCCCTTGAAACGTCAGGGACAATTTCAGGTAAGGGTACAATATCTGCAGTGTATACAATGCCCATGGAAGATACAGAATCCATGTATGAAAAAATCTCAGCAATGTTACTCCCAAAAGTCATCAGAGAGTCTGGAGGATTTTATGACATAGCAAAGAATCTATCCAAAGAGGAAAAATCAAAGATGACATTTTCAATAATACCATTGGAAAATAAGTCATTGCTACAATTGAAATTATCAGTAGATTATCCAAATAGAGCCTCATCAGTTAAGGAAATCAGTCCATTAGAATTTTTGAAAGCAGAAGAATTGGAAAGATCAGATTATTTTTCAACAGGATTTTATCCATTAAATTCAATATTACAAGTTGTAATACTATCTCCAGAATCTACTAATGTGTCAGATGTGAGAGGAAACATAGTTCCGACTCAAATAATAGATGGTGAGAAAATTCCAAAGGAAATTACAAAAGAAGGGTGGATTTTTGATCCAGAGCAAGGAAAAAGAATTCAAGGAAAATATATTTTTGGTGAAAGAACATCAATTAACAAAGATGAATTAGTTTTTTCATTAGGTGGCAGTGAGTTAGTAGCGCCAAAAAATATCGGAGTATCATTTGATGAATCAATTATTATTGTAATAATTATCACAGCAATAGCAATTGCAGCAACAGTATTTTATCTCAAAGGATATAAAAAATAAAACTAGACAAGCAAAACAGCAGCAGCAAAGACAGTAGTCCACTTACCATCTTTATCACCTGTTGCTGATTGAGTAATATTTTGTGTTTTGTATATCTGACCAGAGATTGTCCATTGTTGTCTTTTTTCATTCCAGTTTTTATCAATATCAAATGGAATTCCAAGAGATGAGGCTAGCATTTGTGCTGCAATGTCTTCAGCATAATCACCTGATTGCTGTTCATTTTGCCCATATGATTCGTATTCTGAGAGATAGCCGTATCGATTCGTATCTTTTGGTCGTGCAATACCAACTGATGCAGAACATAATCTGTGTGCTTCATTTGTTTGATTCTTTGAATAAATTGTAAATAAAATCTGGCCTGGCATTATTTGTTTGAGACCTTCATTTCTTGAAATTAATTTTGCATTTGGCGGAAATATACTTGAAATTAAAACAAGATTAGTACCTGCAATTCCAGCATCTCTTAATGCATATTCAAAACTCGTCAATCTATCTTCATGAACGCCTTTGCCTTTTGTGAGGAATAGTTTTTTGGCAACTAAATCTAGCAATTCTTTCTTGATGAAACTGTGTTAATATTTATACTTTTGAAACCTCAAAAGATATTTTCAAAAAATATGCGATCTCCGTACATCATATTTTTTTATGCATCTCAAAATATTTTTTTAATCATATCACTTTTGTCAATAGTTAGCATATCAAGGCAAATTGAGCTTTAATGAGTTAGATTTTTTTATAATGCATAACAACAAAGGTTATGCTAGAAGAGTTTTTTCAAACAGACAGTTTTGTAATTGGATACTATATTCTAACAGTAGGGGCATCGCTTCTTCTCATTAAAGAAACGAAAAAAAGAGTCAAGGATCTAAAAATAGGGATTAATTCAATAAAGTATGCACCAATACCGTTTGGAATTTTATTTGCATACATTATTTTTGCGCATGATTTTGTAGAGACAATACCGATTCTAAATTGGAGTTGGCTTGGATACAACATTGCTTTTGGTCCATTTGCAGATCAGGGATTTTGGGGTATAGTTCCTTTCATTCCATTATTGGTGTACATGTTTATTCACATCAACTATGTAGAAGAATTGTATTTTAGAAAATCAAAAAAGATGGTAGTGGCATGGGCATTTGTCCATATTGCAATGGGGGTAAAAGTACACATGGCAATATTGTTGCTACCAATAGGGTTTTTGTTCAAATACATTTATGACAAAAAGGGAATAAATCATTCATATGCAATGCATTTTGCAACAAATATACTAGTTGTCATTGCGCTTTTTCTTTCTTTTATCATCTGATTCTGGGGTTTGAGTAAGAAAGATCCAACCAAAAAATGCACCTAATGATAAATTGATGACTCCCAGAAAGGTAATCAATAGTGGTGCGTAAGATGTTGCCGAAGGTTGTGCAACAAACAAGCCAACAATAATTCCAATAATACCAGTACCAAAAAACATAGCCATCATAACTTTAAGTCGGAATGGTTTAACGTATTTCATGAAGTATTCATAGATTCACAGTATTATAATCTGATGGGCCGGTACAGCAAATAAGAGAACAGTATTTTAAAAAAATATAACCATTATCTAAAAAACAAACTCGGTTACAAGACACATTTGCCAAAGTTTTATTTCAAATATCGTAGCTGGTAACACTTTAAAGATCCAGAATATGTATTGGATTTTGTGCCAATATAGCTCAGCCTGGTTAGAGCATCAGATTTGTAATCTGAGGGTCGTGGGTTCGGATCCCATTATTGGCTTTTTAAATTTTATAAAAATAACTTCGAAAGAGTAAGAAAAAACGACGTTAAGCGTATTTCAGCCTAATATCTTCCTCTATTTTCAAATCTTGGTTTTCTATGTTTTGGTAAACACTCTTTGCAGAAAACATCTCTACCTTCAATTGGTTGGAAAGGTACCTGTGATTCTTTTCCGCAATCAGAACATGTACATGGGTACATTTTACGATCGTCTGTTGACATTATTTTGGATAATTATAATGGAATATAAGAACTGTGAGAATAAAAATAAAGCAAAATTTTGGCAATACGAATAAGTATGTTATAATTTAAACAAGCCCAAATGGATTTTGATGAAACAAAACCAAAACAAAATGAAACTAGCGGAAAGATTTCCATTAAAAAATCGACTTTTAATGCTTTAGTAATTTCAATGATAGTAGTTAGTCTGATAGCTGTATTTTTTGCAGGTTCGTATACTAGCTTAAAATCAGATGAAATAACAAAATCGGAATTAAACGAGGCAATTTCAAAACTTGAAGCAAAGATTTTAAAAAATCAGCAAGTAACGGAACAGCCTAACGTACAGTCAATTAGCATATCCATAGATGATGATCCAATCAAAGGGGATCAAAATGCACCAATTACGATTATAGAGTTTTCTGATTTTCAATGTCCATTTTGTGCCAGATTTCAGATTCAAACACTACCATTAATTTTAGAACAGTATGTAGAAACAGGAAAAGTAAAATTCGTATACAGGGATTTCCCAATACAAAACAGTCATCCTAATGCAATGCCAGCAGCTGCAGCATCAGAATGTGCACATGAACAAGACAAGTATTGGGAATATCATGATATGTTATTTGAAAATCAAGGAGTTTGGAATAAGATGGAAATTACATCTGCAATTACAATCTTTAAAGAATTTGCTGCAGAATTAGATTTGAATCAAGAGCAATTTGATTCCTGTCTAGATTCAGGAAGATACATCGAAGAGATCAGCAATGATCTAAATGATGGAAGAGATTACGGGATATCTGGAACTCCAGGATTTTTCATAGGAAATGAGAAAATAGGATTTGCAAAACTAAATGGAGCCCAACCTTTTGAAGCATTCAAGAGCATAATTGATTCTCAGCTAAACACATGAGAAATAAGAACAAGCGTTTATTAGACCTAAAAGTGATTTAGAAACATCGGAATAATGACGAGTAGGCAATGAGCTTTTTCGTCATTGCTTAAGAGAAGAAAAACAAAATGACAAAATTTCAAGATTTAGGATTAAAAGAAGAGATACTGAAAGGAATTCGTGAAATGGGATTTGATGAAGCATTTCCTATTCAAGAAGCAGTAATTCCAGTATTACTTAGTGGAAGAGATGTTGTGGGGCAGGCACATACAGGCTCTGGTAAAACAGCAGCATTTGCTTTATCTATGCTACAAGAAATACAACCAAAAAAAGGCATACAGGGTTTGATCATGGCTCCAACAAGAGAACTTGCAATGCAAATTTCCGGAGAGATAAAGAAATTTGGCAAATACACAGGAATTAGAGTAGCAACAGTATATGGAGGTCAGGGAATGGGCTTGCAGTTAGATGCGTTAGATAGAGGTGTAGAGATAGTAGTTGCAACACCTGGAAGATTAATTGATCATCTTAAACGTGGTTCAATAGAACTTGGTGATATTACCCACATTGTATTGGATGAAGCAGATACAATGTTAGACATGGGATTTATTGATGATATTCAGTTTATTTTAGATCTTGCACCAGAAGACAGAGTTATGTCATTGTTTTCAGCAACAATGCCAACTACAATTCTTAGACTATCTGAAGATTACCTGAAAAATCCAAAACAGTTTCTGCTTGATGCAGATGATCTTAGCGGAGAAGGAATAGATCAGGCATATCTCGTAATCAAAGATAGAGATAAAATGAAATATCTTATTGATTTTATTAAACCAGTTAAAGGTCAAATCATAGTTTTCTGTTCTACAAAATATAGAACACGAGATGTTGCTAAATTCCTCCATCAAGAAAAATTTGATGCCGTAGCAATCGAAGGAGACATGTCACAAAGTAGACGAGAGCAATCAATGTCAAAATTCAGAAGCGGTAAGGTGGATATTCTTGTTGCAACAGATGTTGCTTCTAGAGGAATTGATGTACCAAGAGTAGAACTGGTAGTAAACTATGATGTACCAAATCAAGAGATGGTTTATTTTCATAGAATTGGGAGAACAGCAAGAGCTGGTGCGAAAGGAAGAGCAATTACACTAGTATCATATTCATCAGTAGGAGATTGGAATTTAATAAAGCGCCAAATCAAAGTAGAATTGACAGATTTGAATAAAGAGATGGGAATAGAAATTTCAATTCCTGATCCTCTAAAAAGACAAGTTCCATCTAGAAGATATGGTGGTGGAAGTTCATCAAGATCTGGCGGATATTCCAGAGGTCGTTCTGGTGGATATGGAAGATCCGGCGGATATGGAGGATCTAGCAGAGGAGATGCAAGAGACGACAGAAGTGGTGGAAGAAAAAAGTACGGAGATCGTGGCGGTAGAAATAGCTATGGTGGACGTAGCAGATGGTAATAGATGTAAAACTTAAAGACAAGTATCAGAACAATCATTCGAAGAAAAAATAATGCATAGCGGATTTATTTTATTAAATTGTGATCTTGGAGCAGAAGAATACATCATAGAAGA
>SCUP01000129.1 GCA_004297665.1 Nitrosarchaeum sp.
ATTCAGGAGAGTTTTGATTTGATTTTTTAATTGCAGTGTAAGCTGTTAACCCAGAACAAGCTAATGAAGTGGCAGATTCTGGATCAACTCCATTTAATTTTGCCAAATATTTGAAATGAGGTACAAGAGAATATTCAGAATAACCACCATCTTGAAAAACACCAAGAGATTTTGGAGCATCACATAAATTTTCATTATTAACTTTACACGCAGGGCATTGACCACATCCTATCCAAGGATAAACCAAGACTTGATCACCTTTTGAAAAACCCTTGACATTATCACCTAATTTTTCAACAGTACCAACAATTTCATGTCCAGGAGTAACAGGATACGTAACACCTCTATCAGTAACTTTCATGAATTTACCATCACCTAAATCATAGCCACCTTCCCAAAGGTGTAAATCACTATGACACACACCTACTGCCTTGACTTTAACTAAGACCTGATTATCTTTAGGATGAGGAATTTCCATTTCTATAACTTTCAATGGTTCGTTAGGACCTGTAATCCGAGCAGATTTCATAAAGTGACAATTCAATCCTAACAATATAAGAGTTGACCGGATATGAGAAAAAAATAGAGCCCTTAGATATTATTGAATAAAAAAAAGAATTAATCTGTGATCGAAGAACAAACCCCAGATGGCATTTCGCAAGCGCCAGTAAATATTCTATTTAATCCCGCTTCGATTGCTAAAAAAGATGTTTGGGATATTGACCTTATTCAAATTCTGGATTTATTAGTAAAAATTCTTGAAAAAAGTGGAAAAAAAGATCTACGAGTTGCAGGAATGGCAGCATTATCATCTTCATTAATTTATAGAATGAAGGTAGAAAGTATTTTTGCATTGCAACGCGCTGCAATGGAAAAAAAATCAATCAGGCAAAGAACTGATGTTGACATAGAATTAATTGACATACCATATCGACATGAATCAACTTATCCTGTTTCACTAGATGATTTGTTAGGATTATTACAAAATTTAATTGGCACAATTGCCAATCCGCAATCCAGAAGAAACAAGCTAGAGATAGAACCCATAGAAGCTCCTAATTTTCAAGAATATTTCATTTCGCTTGAAAACATAATTGGGAAATACGAAGATTTGATCATTAGAAAAATTTCAAATGCAGGATATGGCATGCTTCAAGACATCATAAAAGAACTTGATGAAATAGATTCAATTAGGTGTTTTTTTGCAATATTGTTTTTGGCCAGAGATGAAAAAATAGAACTAGAGCAAATAGATGAAGATATCAAAATTATTCTGATAAAAGAGAAGTTAACAATCTGATCAAAAATGAAGAAAGGATTTCTTTAAGTAGATTTTATAGGGAAAAGAGACAATTGGCAAAAATTGAAGCAAATGACGAATCGATTGCAAAGCTCGAAGCGGCACTATACTCTGCTGGAAGACCATTAAAAATTGAAGAATTAATCAGAGCGTCAGGCACAGAATCACGAACAAAGACGTTTGAATTACTCAATGATATAATGAAAAAGACCAAGTCAGTCTTTAAGGCACTTGAAGTGGTGACACTTCCTGATGGGTCATATGTGTTTCAATTAAAACCAGAATACAGCTCAACTATCAAAAAATATGCATCAAAACCTATTCTTCCAAATGCAACTTTGAAAACATTATCATACATTGCATACATGCAACCAATTTCATCAAAACAACTGGTAGAAACAAGAGGTTCTGGAGTATACGAACATCTCAAAGAATTACGACAATTAGATTTTATCACTCATCAAAATGTAGGTAGATTAAAAATTTACAATACAACTGAAAAATTTCAGAAATACTTTGGAATACAAGGTGATGTGGAAAATCTTAAACAAAGATTGTTTTCCAAAGTAAGAAAAACTGCAAAGATGTCAAACTATACACATGAAATAGTAAGTAAACTAAACTAGGTATTTTTTATTTTAAGCCTACCCTTTTGCGTTTTGTATAAATTAGAGTAATTAAAGGAATATTTGTGAGAAAATCGGTAGAAAATCTTGCAACCAGCAAAATAACTGGTGGAAGAAGACATCCTGCAAGAATTAGAAGAAAATATGAAATAGATAGATACCCAAACGAACCAGTTACTGGAGCTCAAGTCACAATCACAAGACGGGTTAGAGGCAATAATAAAAAATCAGCTTTGAAAACAATTGATTTTGTCAACTTAGCAACAGGTGATTCTAAAGTAAAGAAAATAAAAATTCTCAAAGTATTAGAAAATTCTACAAACAATGATTACCAAAGAAGAGGCATCATTACAAAAGGTGCAATATTAGAAACAGAAGCAGGAAAATGCAGAGTTGTTTCTAAACCAGGGCAAACAGGAATAGTTAACGCAGTTTTAATAAAGTGATTAAATGAAAGATTACGAGCATGTCGTAATCTGGTTAGATTATTTTAACAAGACATTACCAAGAGCTAAAGGAAGAAAACTAGAAAAAGAAAAATGTGTTTTTGATCCTTCACTAAAAGAATTAACAGAAGCTGCACAAGCCGCAGGATTTGAAATCACAGAAACAGATGAAAAAGTAAGATTTCCACGAAGACCTTATGTCAGGTCAGGCTACATAGTGTTACCAAAAGGATCCACTAAGACAAATATTCTTAACAAAATTTCAGAAAAATTAGTTTCAAAAAGAGCCAAGCAAACAAAATAAAATCAAATCTAGCTCTTAGCTAAAGTAAAGTTGACAGAAGTCTATGATAAGAAATGATAATTACTGTTTCTAATTGCAGGAGGTAGGCGAAATAATGCACTTAGCCGCTAGTGGCAGAGTGATCATTCAACTATCAGGTAAATTAGTTGAAGGACAAATACTCTGTGACGAGACAGGAACTAAAGTTGCAAAAGTAATGGAATTAATTGGTCCAACAAAAAGACCGTTTGCATCAGCAACTCCGTTAACAAACAACATCAAAAAATACATTGGCAAAAGTGTTTTCGCAATTGATTATTCTCCTGCTAACACACAAAAATTTAGGAGAAGAAAAAAATGAACATATTACAACCACAAAGCTGTCCTGAATGTCAATCTTCATTAGTAGATGACGTTCAGAATGGTGAAATAATCTGCTCTGGTTGCGGCGTAGTTGTCGCAGATCAGATGGTAGATCATGGTCCAGAAACAATAAGCTCAAATCTCGAAGACAAGATGAAGCTAGCAAGAGCAACAGGACAAACAACTTATTCTCAACATGACTTGGGAATAACAACTGAGATATCAATTAGTACAAAGGACTTTAGCGGAAAAACAATCAACCGTGAAGTTGCAAATCAGATGAACAATCTCAGAAAATGGCAACAGCGAGTACGTGTTTCTTCGCCAAGAGAAAGAAG